>NZ_JAGJEF010000003.1:0-150307 GCF_018100875.1 Pseudoalteromonas sp. MMG012 | reverse complement strand
TTATTCTTAAATGAATGTAAAAGCCGCTTATAAAGCGGCTTTTTTTTTGCCAAAAATTTATTACGGCAAGTAAATGCGACTAAAGTTGACTGGTGTTTTACAGCGAATACTTTAATGATGATTGTTTAAAAATCAGAGTATTTATTATGAAGCAGCTGCTAGCTAAAAGTATTGCTATGTCTCTTTTGTCACCATTGTTAATCGGAGTTTTGCTAGGGAGCTATTATACCTTTACGCTTAGCCAGCCAGGTATCCAGATATTTTTTAGTATATTGATAAGTGCATTTTCTAACGCGCATATCGCTGGCTTAGCCATGGCCGTGTTTGTTGTGCCTGGATATTTGCTTATGCATAAGTATAGTAAAGTGCAATATTCAGCAGTGCTAGCCTTGGGTATGATAGGCGGTGCATTTTTTAGTTATGTTCTTGCGGCTACATCTGGAATGGGATTTATTGTTAATACGTGCATGGCAGCCCTAGCTTCAGGGTTGTTTCTTTATGGCTTAAGACGCTTTGCGTAAATCCCTGCTTGTAAATTAATCAAGTAAGTTAATATTTACAGATATTTAATACTTTTTCGTCAGAAAAGGTTTCATTTAATAGCTCGAAAGAGTACCTTAAGCTTTTGTATGACGTAACTGTGATATTGAGTAGATGCACAAGCAAGATTTTTATCAGACACTTGTAAACCAAGCTAATTCTTTAATTTGCGATGAACAAAATATTATTGCAAATATGGCGAATATCAGTGCCCTTTTATTTACTTCTTTGGAAGACATAAATTGGGCTGGATTTTATCTTATCGACACACCTCAAGAGTTGGTGCTTGGACCTTTTCAAGGTAACCCTGCCTGTATTCGTATTCCGCTTGGCAAAGGCGTGTGTGGTACAGCAGCACAAACGAACTCAACTCAATTGGTAGATGATGTTCATGCATTTGCTGGACATATAGCATGTGATGCTGCATCTAATTCTGAAATTGTTATTCCAATAATGAAAGATGGTGCGCTGTTCGCTGTGTTAGATATAGACAGCCCGAGCTTGGCAAGGTTTGACGAATTAGATAAGGCCGGCCTTGAAGCGCTCGTACGTTGTTTTGAGGCAACGTTATAATGAAAGATTTAGTCAATGTACAAGATTACCTTTTTGCAATTGCTGATGTTGGCGATTGGGAAGGGGAAGAAGAGCAAGTTACCGAGACTTTAAATGAGTTAATTCATTTTGCTTGGCAACTTTTACCAGATGATCTCGACTGTGAGACCATCGATAATATAATCAACGGTATTTGGGAACATCTTCGTGGAGACTTAGCTTTGATTGAAGTTGAGTTTGAAGAGTTAACTGACTGGGTAATACACTATATCCATTCATCGTTAGATGAAAAGGTATAACAAATAGGTTCAAAAATGGAAGCCACAAACAAGCTAAAAGATATTAATGAGGTACTGGATTTTCTATATACAGAGTTTCCTCAGTGTTTTAAACAAAAAGATGGCATCAAGCCGCTTAAAGTCGGTATCTTTAAAGATATCGCCGAGCGAATTGAAGGCTCAGAGAAAGTAAGTAAGACGCAGGTACGTCAAGCGTTACGTAAATACACGTCAAACTGGCGCTATTTAGAAGCGGTTACTAAAAACGAATTCCGTATTGATCTTGATGGCAACGATGCTGAAAAAGTTGAACAAGAGCATATTGAGCACGCGCAAAAAGCCCTTGAAGAGAGTCGCGCGAAAATGGCTAAACGTAAGAAAACGCAGCGTCCACGTCAGGACGGTGATGCGAAGCCTTACAAGAAAAAAGGTCCTGCTCATGCACGTAATGGAGACAAAAATACTCGGGTTAACAAAAAGCCAGCTCCTCAGCAAGCTAAAAGAAACCCAGGTAAAGTTGAACCATTACCAGCTAATGAGGTCAAGGTTAATAACAAAGTTAAAGTTAAATTAGGACAAGCTTTGGTTAATGCTACAATTACTGAAGTGAACAAAGATGACGTTCACGTAGAATTAGTGACTGGTATGCAAGTTAAAACCAAAGTAGATAGTCTGTACATAGTTTAAGGAGTTGTGTATGAGTAAAAAGTTGACACTCATTCCCGTTGTAGCAGCGCTGTTATCAAGCGTTTCGATTGCATCACCGGATTCGGTGACAGAAAAAGACATCCCGAAGTTAAAACCGGAAATCCAACATACAACGGCAAGCAAACGGGTGACCAACTTATTTACTCGCCAGCACTATAAACGTTTTAAGCTCGATGACGCTTTGTCACAAGAAATATTTGATCGTTATGTAGAATCATTAGATTTTACTAAGTCGGTATTTTTGCAAAGCGACATTGATGCTTATGAAAAACACCGTTTACAATTTGATGATGCGTTGAAAGCGGGTAAGCTTGAGTTTGCTTTTGACATGTTTAATATGAGTATGAAACGTCGGTTTGAGCGTTTTCAATATGCTATTAGCTTGTTAGAAACTGAAATTAAGTTTGATAAACCTGACGCTTTTCATTATGACCGTGAAGACTTACCTTTTGCAAAAACAGAACAAGAGCTAAATGAATATTGGCGTCAAAGAGTCAAATCGGATGCGTTGCGCTTAAAGCTCACAGGTAAAGATTGGGATGGAATTCAAGAAGTTCTCACTAAAAGATATAAGAACACGTTAAAGCGGTTAGTCCAAACTAATAGTGAAGATGCTTTTCAAGTAATGATGAACGCATTCGCCAGAAGCGTTGAAGCGCATACATCATATTTGTCTCCGAGACGTGCTGAACAATTTAAAATGGATATGGAGCTTGAGCTCGAAGGCATCGGGGCTGTTTTAGGGTATGACGAAGATTACACTGTCATACGTTCATTAGTGCCCGGAGGTCCGGCTGACAAATCAGAACGTATTAAAGCAGATGATAAAATTGTTGGTGTAGCGCAAGATGGCAAAGAATTTGTTGATGTGATTGGCTGGCGCCTTGATGACGTTGTTGATCTCATAAAAGGTCCGAAAGGAACCAAAGTAAGACTTCAATACTTAAAAGGGTCTGATGCACACGGTACTCCTAAAGTTGTTGAGATAACGCGCGATAAAATTCGGCTAGAAGATAGAGCTGTTAAGTCAGAAGTGTTTGAGGCGAAATACTCTGAACTCTCTAGCAAAATAGGTGTTATTGAAATACCAAGCTTTTACAATAACTTATCAAAAGATGTTAAGGTCGAGCTTGCGAAATTAAAGGAACAGAAGGTCGATGGGATTGTAATTGACCTACGTCAAAATGGCGGAGGTTCTTTATATGAAGCGACTCAATTAACGGGACTATTTATTGATAAAGGTCCAGTGGTGCAAATCCATACACTTTATAATCGTGTTGAAGCGCAAAAAGATCGTGATGGCATTACATTTTATGATGGCCCTATGACGGTACTTGTTGATAGGTATAGTGCTTCGGCTTCTGAAATATTTGCAGCCGCAATACAAGATTATGGTCGTGGTGTTGTTATTGGCGAGCAGACTTTCGGTAAAGGTACTGTACAGCAGCATCGTGGGCTTGGAAAAAATTACGATTTATTCAGCAATCCACTTGGTAGTATTACATATACCATTGCTAAGTTCTATCGCATAAATGGGGGCAGTACGCAACATAAAGGGGTCGTACCAGATATTATGTTGCCTTCAGCTATAGAGCCACAAGAGTGGGGAGAGAGCCAAGAAGACAACGCGTTACCATGGGACAGTATTAAGCGTGCAACTTATAGTAGTTTAGATAACTTAACGCCGGTCATTAAGTATATTGATGCAAAACATAATTCTCGTATCCAAGGAGAGCCTGAATTTAACTATGTATTTGATGATATTGCACGATACAAAGCGCAAAAAGATGACAAGAAAATATCACTGGTGGAGTCTGAGCGATTAAAGGAGCGTGATGATTCGGAACAGCGCGCGCTTGCCCGTACTAATACTCGTTTAAAGCGCTTAGGTTTAGCAGCAGTTACAGACTTAGATGATGTGCCAGATGTGATTGGCGAGCTCGACCCGTATTTAGAAGAGGCTGCGTTAATTACACAAGATTTAATTTCATTTGGTCGGTTGGCAAAAAATGACCTATAAATGAACCCTATATAGATACAAAGGCGCTTAGGCGCCTTTTTTGTTACGATTTTATCTATGAATTTGCTACTATACCTGCAATTAATAGGCTGTGGATTCACACAGTAATAATAAGCCTGAAATAGGCCTTAGTAAAAATAAGAATAAGCATAGCGTTGTTATGCAGAGGAGTACTCAATTTGAAACAACAAAAACTACCCTCACTATTGGATGCGTTGATCCCAATAGTTATCCTTGTCAGTCTTTTAGGTGGCGCGGTTTATTTATACGGTGATAACTCGTCTTCTGGCCCGAATCAAATTGCATTGCTTTTTGCTACTTTTACGGCAGCTCTGGTGGGATTGAAAAACGGGTATACATGGAAAACCTTAGAAGAAGCAATGATAAAAGGGATCACCATTTCTCTTGGGGCGATCCTAATTTTACTGATGGTTGGTGCTTTGATCGGCACTTGGTTATTGTCAGGTACCGTACCAACTTTAATTTATTATGGTTTACAGGTTATTAATCCAAGTTGGTTTTATGCAGCAAGCTGCTTAATTTGCGGCATAGTTGCGATGAGTATTGGAAGCTCTTGGACCACAGCGGCAACAATCGGTGTGGCTTTGTTAGGAGTGGCGACAGGCCTTGGGTTAGATCAAGTTGTTACAGCCGGAGCCGTTATCTCAGGTGCTTACTTTGGTGACAAACTGAGTCCATTATCAGAAACAACAAACTTAGCACCTGCCGTGGCTGGAGCCGATCTATTTGAACATATTCATCATATGCTTTGGACAACAGTACCGAGCTTTGTCATAGCGCTAATTATATTTATTTTTATGGGCTTTAATGCCGATGCTAGTAGTGACGTTGGTCGAATCGATGAAATTGTTGGTATTTTAAAAGGCAATTTTAATATTAATTTGATGATGCTTGTACCGTTACTAGTATTATTGGTCTTGGCGTTTAAAAAGATGCCAGCATTTCCCGCTATTTCTATTGGTGCAGTCGTGGGGGCTGTTTGGGCCATTTTGTTCCAAGGGGATCTAATTCAAAGCCAGCTAGATGGTTCACAAGGTGAATTAGTTGGCTATATTAAATTAGTTTGGGCAACTTTCTATCAAGGTTTTAGTATTACGACTGGTGACACTAAAATGGATGATTTGTTAAGTGGCGGAGGCATGGCGAGTATGCTGACAACAACTTGGCTTATCATGACTGCATTGATGTTTGGTGCGATTATGGAAAAAACAGGGCTACTTGAAATATTTGTTCGCAGTATTTTAAAAATCGCTAAAAGTACTGGCTCGTTGATCGCGTCGACTATTGCGACCTGCGTAGGGACAAATATTGTTGCAGCCGATCAATATATCGCAATCGTTGTGCCTGGCAGAATGTTCAAAGATGAATATAAAAAACGAGGTTTGCGTAGTGTTAATTTATCTCGAACGCTAGAAGATGGTGGTACGATAACGAGTCCATTGATTCCGTGGAATACATGTGGTGCTTACATGCAAAGCGTATTACTTATTAACCCATTTGACTATGCTATATATGCGTTCTTTAATTTAATAAATCCATTATTGGCTGTGGTTTATGCTTACTTAGGTGTGAAAATACTTAGAATTAAACCACAAAGTTCAGAATAAACGTAGACTAAGTGTCCGAACTCAATTCGGGCACTTATGCAAGGATATAAATATGCAAGAAAAACCTCAAGCAAAGTACCTAAAAGATTATCAACCTCCCTCACACACCGTCTCGCACTTGGATTTATCGTTTGATTTACAACCAACCAAAACCAAAGTAATTTCTATCGCGCACTATAATGCGATAAGCGACACTACCGATTTACGACTGGATGGTATTGATTTAAAATTGTTAACTTTAAAGGTAAATGGTAAAGCACATACGCAGTATGAACAGTCACAAAGCCATTTATTATTGACAGAGTTGCCAAACTCTTTTGATTTGGAGATAAGCACAGAGATATCTCCAAGTACCAATACTTCTTTGGAAGGTTTGTATCAGTCAGCTGGTGCTTATTGTACTCAGTGTGAAGCTGAAGGCTTTCGTAAAATCACATATTTCCTGGATAGACCAGATGTCTTGACTACGTACGATGTGAAGATTGTCGCTGACAAGTCTATCCCATACTTGCTATCAAATGGAAATAAAATTGAAGACGGGGTAACCGAAGACGGGCGCCATTATGCAAAGTGGCAAGATCCATTTAAAAAACCGAGTTACTTATTCGCATTAGTCGCTGGTGACTTTGATGTTTTAAAGGATGAATTCATCACTCAGTCTGGCCGGGCGGTTGAGCTAGCCCTATTTGTTGACAAGGGTAACTTCGACAAAGCTCCACATGCGGTGGAGTCGTTAAAACGGGCAATGGCATGGGATGAAAGTCGTTTTAATCTAGAGTACGACTTAGATATATACATGATTGTTGCGGTTGATTTTTTCAATATGGGCGCCATGGAAAATAAAGGCCTCAATGTTTTTAATAGTGCATGTGTATTAGCGAATCAACAAACGGCAACCGATAGGGACTATCACACGATTGAGTCGATAGTTGGTCATGAGTATTTCCATAACTGGACTGGCAATAGAGTGACCTGTAGAGACTGGTTTCAGTTGTCATTAAAAGAAGGTTTGACTGTATTTAGAGATCAGGAATTTAGTAGTGATCTCGGTTCTAGGGGGCTTAATAGAATAGATGCCGTGATGGCGATGAGGGCGCACCAGTTTACCGAAGATGCAGGGCCAATGGCACATTCAATTCGACCTCAAAAAGTTATCGAGATAAATAATTTTTATACTGTTACCGTTTATAATAAAGGTGCAGAAGTCATTAGGATGATGCATAGCTTGCTTGGAGAGCAGGGGTTCCAAAAAGGCATGAAATTATATGTTGACCGGCATGATGGTCAAGCTGTGACATGTGATGACTTTGTGAATGCGATGCAAGATGCCAGTGGTGTTGAGTTAACTCAATTTAAAAGATGGTATGAGCAAGTTGGCACACCAACAATTGAGGTGGTCACATCCTTTGATCCGACAAAGCAAACTTTCATAATTGAATTGACTCAACATAGAGCAACCAATGACCCAGTGGTCGAGCCGTTACATATCCCGTTTGCACTTGAGCTGTTAGGACCTGATGGAGAAATACTCCCATTAATATGCAACTCCCGGGAAGTTTCGAAAATATTAAATGTCACGAATGAACACCACCAATTTGTTTTTGAAGGTTTTGAGCAGGAGCCTGTACCGGTATTACTTGAAGACTTTTCAGCCCCATGTATTATCCAATACAATTATAAGTTGGAGCAGTTGATCCATATTATTCAGTATGCCAGTAGTGATTATGCGCGTTGGGAGGCGATGCAGCAGGCCTTTTCACAAGAAGTCTTTGCAGAAGTAAACAAGTTTGATGGACATATCACACATACATTAAATCCTAAGCTAATGGCTGTGTTGAAGCAATTATTGACAGAACGTAATGGTGATATTGCGCTTATTGCGGAACTGATGTCATTACCTAACTTTGATGCATTATCAGCAGGATTTACGCAAGTGCCTGTCAATGCGCTTGTAAAAGTGATTAAGGACTTTAAGCATGATATTGCTGTTAGTCTTACTGACGCGCTCAAGACAGCTTATGTAAGCGCTAAAGAGCAGGGAGAATTATCTCATGATGGTGTATCTGCTCGGGCACTGAAAAATACCTGTTTATATTATTTAGCGTATGTGGCTGATGAGGATATTGAAGGTTGGGTGGAAACTCAAAGCCTGAGCGAAAATATGACTTTAAAGTTAGGGGCGCTGAAAGCAGCTACTGCTGCAGATCTTTCCTGCACGGGTGCGTTGATGGAAAATTTTGATGCAGCTTGGCGCCATGACTTACTCGTCATGGATAAGTGGTTTTCTTTACAGGCAACAATTGATTCAAATTCTACGATTGATAATCTTTATGGACTTTATAACCATCCGTGCTTCGATAAATCAAATCCAAATAGGGTGAGGGCATTAGTAGGGAGCTTTGCTAGAAGTAATCCAGCTCAGTTCCATCGAGAGGATGGAGCAGGTTATAAGCTGCTAGGTGATCTGTTGGTTGAGCTTAATGGCCTCAACCCGCAAAATGCATCTAGGATGGTGACTCCGTTTATGTCATGGAAAAAGTTTGATAAAACACGCCAAGAACTGATGAAAGCACAATTACAAAGATTAGCTGACTTAACGAATTTAAGTGATGATTTATATGAAAAAGTCGAAAAAGCGCTGAGCTAATTTGTATGCAAGAATACTTTTTCACGATGTATTTGGACTATGAGCAATGTTTAGACTTTTATGATGGAAGTATAAAGTTTGTTCAAGTCGTAGAAGACCAAGGAAAGCGGATCCGCTTTCCTGCCATTCATGTAAGAAAGTTTGTCTCATCGATAGGGATTAGGGGCCGTTTTCGGTTATGTTTAGATGCACAGAGTGCGTTTATTTCACTCGAGAAAATCGCTTAATGAGACTTTTTCTTATAACTATTATTGTATTTTTGTTAAATGAGTTTGTTATAAACTTAAATTACGTGTTATATATTATCTGGTAGGACGTCTTACCATGAGTAATATAGAGCCTAAAACGTTAAAAAAGCACCGATTGGACGCGTTCTATTTGTAATTTGAATTGATCGCTTCTATCGTTACGACAACAAAAAACAATAACTCGATTATAAAAACCCGCTTTAAGGGGGAGAAATAATGATAAAAAGATCGCTCTTTGTTAAAAACAAAATAATGCTCGGTCTTAGTGCTGCGGCGTTAACGCTAAGTAGTGCACCTTTACTTGCTGCAAACTTCCAAGTTGGTGATTTTGAAATCACATTCGACTCAACATTTTCCTATGGTCAAAGTATACGAGTAGAAGATCGTGATTTTCAGTACATAGGTAAAAGTAACCACCCTCGTTTTAATTGGGATGGCTACAATGCATTGACTGGTAATACGGTTTACACGTCTGCAGATGTATGGGCGAATGCTGGTGCGTACTCAAATAATGGCGATGCTGGGAATTTAAACTTTGATTCTGGAGACACATTTTCTCAGTTGGTGAAAGGGACCCATGACTTTGGCATAAGTAAAGATAACTTTGGTTTCTTTTCTCGCTTTATGTATTTTTATGATTTTGCGATGGAAGATGGCGACTTTGCTTATCGAAATCCGGTGTCAGGTAATAAAGTCGATCCGTGTGCTGATGATGAGACTAAAAAGCAAGTTTGTTCTGATGTACGCCTTCTTGATGCATTTGTGTGGGCTGACTTTGACTTAAATGGTGGCAATAACCCATTGTCTGTTCGTCTGGGCCAGCAAGTTGTGAACTGGGGGGAAAGTACTCTTATTTCTCACGGAATAAATGTTAACCCGGTTGATATTGATCGGCTGAAAGCACCAGGTTCGGAGCTTAAAGAAGCATTCATTCCTGTTGGCATGCTTTGGGCATCATTAGGGATCACTGAAAATATCACTTTAGAAGGTTTTTATCAGTATCAATGGCATGAAACGCGCTTACCGGCCTCGGGTAGCTATTTTTCAACCAATGATTTTGCTTCTGAGAATGGTTATAGTCAAAATGTCCAGCTTGGTTTCACATCAAATCCTGACATAGATTTAATGCATCTAACCGATTCTCTTAACGGCTTGCAAGCAAACTGGCTTGGCGCATTAGCGGCTCAGGGTTTAGATACAACTGACACGAGTGTTTTAACTAGTGCCTCAGCCCAAACTTTACTGGCGAGTATGTATTTGCAATACCCGACAAAGGTTGCTTTAAAAGGAAAAGGGGATGCTGGCAAAGTAGAACCTAAAGACTCCGGTCAATTCGGTTTGCGTTTAGGTATTTATTCACCTGAGCTGAATGACACTGAATTTGCGCTTTACTACATCAATTATCATAGCCGGCGTCCATTGATATCAGGTAAAGCTTCGAACTTTACCAATGCTGCGGTTGGTGCTGATCTTCAGTATATTTCGCAAAATACAATCACTGAAGATAATATTACTAACTTGAATGCATTTACTCAGGGGCAAATAGCGTACCCAGAAGATATTAAACTATATGGGTTAAGTTTTAATACCGCCATAGGTGAAACAGCGTTTGCAGGTGAGTTTACCTATCGTCAAGATGAACCGCTGCAAATAGATGATGTTGAATTGTTATACGCAGGCATGGTCGAGCAGCTTGCTTACGCGGGTCGACGAGATGATTTCGCTGGTTTTTCTCAATTGAGTCAAGGTGATGCTGTTAGCTATGTGAACCCAGGTGAAATTGCTCAAGGCTTTGTATTAAAAGACACGATGCAATTGCAGTTTACTGCGACACATTTATTCGGTCCGAGCTTAGGAGCTGATAGTTGGGCGGTTGTGGGCGAAGTCGGTGGGGTTACAATTAAAGACATGCCTAGCTATGATGAGCTGCGACTTAACGTTGCAGGTACAGGCCGAAGCGGTACTGTGGAAGGTTTATCGGGTCGCAGTTATGATTTAATACACCAAGCAGTGTCTAACGGTCCTGAGGTTAACCCATTTCCAACAGCATCTGCATGGGGTTATCGACTTATTGCGAAAGGTGAATATAACAATTTATTCGCCGGTGTTAATTTCTCGCCACGATTTGTTTTTTCTCATGATGTGAATGGTATCACTCCTGATCCAATGTTTTTGTTTGTGGAAGATCGTAAGTCATTGGGTGTAACTATGAACTTTAGCTATCAAAATGCTTGGTCATTTGATTTTGGTTACAACACGTTCTGGGGTGGCGGTGCTACCAATACATTTGCAGACCGTGATTTTGTATCTTTTAATATTAAGTATTCAATTTAAGGGCTTTCAGTATGTTTAGAAAACCTACATTTGTTGCCGCGACAATAATAGCGATGCTATCAGCACCGAGTGCAATAGCAAAAATGTCGGCAGAAGATGTTGCACGTTTAGGTGCAGATTTGACACCAATTGGCGCAGAGACTGCGGGTAATGCAGATGGCTCTATTCCTGCGTGGACTGGTGGAATAACTAAACCACCAGCGAGTTTTAAATCGGGAATGCATCACCCAGACCCATTTGCTGATGATAAAATCATTTTAACAATAGATAAAGGTAATCTTGATAAGTACAAATCGTTATTAAGCCCAGGCCAAATCTCATTGTTTGAAACGTATCCAGAAACGTTTAAGATGAATATCTATCAGACACGCCGGACGGCGGCATACCCTCAGTTTGTTTATGACGCGACAAAAAAATATGCATCTACAGCGGAGCTGATTGAAGGTGGGAATGGTATTAAAAATACAGCAATTGGTATTCCTTTCCCAGTGCCAAAAGATGGTTTAGAAGCAATTTGGAACCATTTACTTCGTTATCGAGGGCTGTCGATAGCGCGTTTTGGTGGTCAGGCGATGCCAACTGAGTCAGGGTCTTACAATATAATTGGTTTTGATGAAAAGCTATTGGTGAAGTATTCAGATCCAGATGTGACACCAGAAGAGCTTAAAGAGTCAAATGTGTTGTTTAAGTTTAAGCAAAAAGTCACAGAACCTGCACGTTTAGCAGGTACAGCTCTACTGGTACATGAAACCATGGATCAGATTTTAACGCCACGCCAAGCATGGACATATAATACTGGCCAGCGACGCGTTCGTAGAGCACCAAATGTGGCTTATGATGCACCAGGTACAGCATCTGATAGTTTAAGAACGACGGATGACTTTGATATGTTCAATGGTTCACCAAATCGTTACAATTGGACGCTCAAAGGTAAGCAAGAGTTATATATCCCATACAATAGTTACAAATTGCATAGCGATAAACTTAAGTATGATGATATTTTGATGGCCGGGCATGTTAACCCTGAGCATGTTAGATATGAAAAACACCGTGTATGGGTTGTAGAAGCTAATTTAAAAGAAGGTACTCGCCATATTTATAAAAAGCGTGTTTTCTATATTGATGAAGATAGTTGGCAAATTCATATCGCTGACCTGTATGACAATAGAGACCAAATGTACAGGGTAGCAATGGCGCATGGTTTAAATTATTACGACGTACCCACCCATTGGAGTACACTTGATGTTTACCATGATTTGAACTCACGTCGTTATCTTGCTATCGGGTTAGATAATGAAGAAAGCATGTACGACTTTAGTAAATCTTTCCAAGATAATGAGTTTACACAAAGCGCATTGCGTCGAGAAGGCAAGCGTTAATATTACGCTTATCCCATTTGCCAATAGCCATCGGGCTATTGGCAATTCATATCTAGGCGAACTCTCGCCAATCATATAGCATTTTGAGTAGTCAGCATGATTAAAAAAACCATTGCTAGTATATTTATGCTGTTTGTAATTTCTGCAAATAGTTTCGCGATGCCAAACGCTGCATTACAAGTGGCAACACCAGAAAGAACACTGTTCACAGACATTACATATAATGGCAGCTCTTTAATCGCGGTGGGGAAACACGGCACGATTGTAACCAGTACGGATGGTGTTACTTGGTCACAAGCACAAGTTCCGGCACAGGTACTATTGACGGCTATTACTTCTTTGAGCCCAAGTGCTTCATGGGCATGTGGCCATGACGGTACTATTCTGTTTAGTAAAGATGATGGTCAAAACTGGCAGTTACAGCAGTATTTGCCTGAAGTAGGAAAGCCTTGTTTAGACATTGAATTTACTGATACCGAACATGGATATGCAATTGGCGCATATGGTATGTACTACGTAACAGTTGATGGTGGAAAAACTTGGCAGAATAAATTTATCGACGATTTTGTGCACCCAGACGACAAAGCATATTTGGCTGAATTAAAAGAAGAAGACATTGTCGCCTATGAAGAGGAAACTCAATTCATTCTCCCACATTTTAATCGACTGTTGATAAAAGGAAACAGACATATTTTAGTTGGAGAAATGGGGCTTGTTGCGTTAAGCGAAAATTCGGGGGAGTCATGGACGAGACTTGATGAATTTTACCCCGGATCGTTTTTTACTGTGGCGGCGTATGGCTCTGATCAGCTAATTGTAGCAGGGCTGAGAGGTAACGCATTTATAGCAGACATGAACCAACTGAAGTTTAGAAGGTTAAATATCTCAACGACAGCAACAATTAACTCGATTGTAACCCATCAAGAGCAAGCATATATGTTGGCTAATAGTGGTTTCATTTTTAAATATAATAATACATTGACGCAATCACAACTTGAGACTGGATATTCGGTATTAGCGGCCGTTTCATTTAAGGGTAAGTTGATTATGGCGACAGAGAAAGGTTTGATAGCTTGGGAGGTTAATAAGTAATGCAAGCTATATTGAGTAAACTTGAATATATGGTATTTCGTCATAGGATGATGGTCGTTGTACTATTTAGCCTATTGACGGTTGCACTTGGTTATAAAGCAACACAGATACAGTTAGATGCCTCTTTTAATAAGAATATTCCTCTGCAACATGAGTACATGCAACTGTATTTAAAGCATGAAAAGCAATTTGGAGGAGCAAATAGCATACTACTATCAGTCTGTGATGAAGGAGGTGATATTTTTAACGCTGACTTTTTTGCTCAATTAAAAGCGGTGCATGATCAGCTTTACTTTATTCCTGGTGTGAATCGGCCGTTAGTGAATTCAATTTTTTCTCCAAGTGCACGATTTGTTGAAGTTGTTGAAGATGGATTTGCTGGCGGACCAATTATTCCCGCCAATTTTGCGCCAACAACGCAAGGTTTGGCTACTGTCAAACAGAACATAGAAAAAGCGAATGTTGTGGGGCGTATGATCGCCAGTGATTATAGTTGTGCAATGGTCTCTGCACAGTTAATGGAAATAGATCCGCAAACCCAAGAAAAGTTAGATACGCTTGCTTTTGCAGAAAAATTAGAGAAAGAAATCAGAACACCATTAAGTACCGATACTGTTACTATCCATATTATTGGTTTTGCAAAGATGGCTGGTGATATCGCTGATGGTGCAAAAGGCGTGGTGTTCTTTTTTGCATTGGCAATCGGATTTACTTTCATCATGGTTTGGCTATTTTGCAAAAGCTTTAAGTTGACACTATTACCGATAGCTTGTTCTTTTATTGCTGTTGTATGGCAACTAGGACTACTATCAAGCTTGGGTTTTGGTCTCGATCCGATGTCAATTTTGGTACCGTTTTTGGTTTTTGCGATTGGTGTAAGCCATGGGGTGCAAATGATCAATGCGATTGGGAAGAAAGTCGCTGAGGGAGTCTCAAGTAAAGTCGCGGCTCAAGCCAGTTTTAAAGCGCTATTAATCCCTGGTGGTATTGCATTGTTATCTGATACCGTAGGTTTTCTGACATTATTGGCGATCGATATCGGTATTATTCGTGAACTAGCAATTACGGCCAGTTTAGGTGTTGCCGTTATTATATTTACGAACTTGGTCTTGTTACCTATTTTGGCATCGTATTTTAGCTCAAGTAAAATTAGACGCTTAGATGATGGAAATAGTTCCTCAAATACAGTATTCACAAAAGTCAGAGAAGGGTTGGTAAAAGCAACAGATAAGAAGTGGGCACGGATTATATTGTTGGTGTCCGCTATTTTATTTGCGTTTGGTTATTGGCAATCACAAAGTATGCGGATAGGCGACTTGCATGCTGGCGCACCAGCGTTACACCAAGATGCAAGGTATAACCTAGATACATTCTTGATTTCAGATCGTTATGCGATTTCATCTGATATTTTGAAGGTAATCGTTGAAGCATACCCAGCTGCATGTACAGAACACGATACAATGGAGCGGATCAGTCGTTTTCAATGGCGAGTAGAAAATTTAACAGGTGTACAGTCGGTGGTGTCGCTATCGTCGGTTGCCCAAGCAGTTAATGCTGGCTATAACGAAGGCAATTTAAAATGGCAAACACTACCAAGAAATAGTGCATCTTTGGTACAAGCCACATCACGAGTTGAAACCAGTACAGGCTTACTCAATGGTGATTGCTCTGTTATGCCTGTCATTATATTTATGAAGGATCATAAAGCAGAAACAATAGATCATGTCATTTCAAATATAAAACAATTTGCAGATGATGAGGGTACAGATAAAGTTGCATTTAAATTGGCATCAGGGCCAATTGGCGTTATGGCAGCGACCAATGAATCGGTATCGTCAGCACAATTACCAATGATGATTTACGTTTATGGTGCGGTAATTATCTTGTGCTTAATCAGCTTCAGAAGTGTTAAAGCAACGATTGCAGTTGTATTACCTCTGTATATTGTGTCGACATTAGCTCAAGCATTAATGGTGAAATTGGAGATTGGATTAACCGTTTCCACATTACCCGTTATTGCGTTAGGTGTCGGTATTGGTGTGGATTACGGCATTTATATTTTGTCTTCGATGATGGGGCAACTGAAGCAAGGAATCCCTTTATCGGCGGCGTATCGTAATGCATTAGCAGAGCGCGGAAGTGCTGTACTGTTTACCGGAATAACCTTGGCAATTGGTGTAAGTACCTGGATATTCTCTGCGCTGAAGTTTCAAGTTGATATGGGCATACTCTTAACGTTTATGTTTTTAGTGAATATGCTGGGTGCAGTACTGTTGTTACCTGCTATAGGCACGCTACTCTGGACCGACCAGAAAAAAAACTGTGAATAAATGTGCTTTGGAATGGCCATGATTGGCCATTTATATCTATATTTTGTGAATAGATGAGCAAATAGCTGAAAAGCTTAAAATGTTTTCATCGAAAAAGCTGTTTATTAGCGCCAGAAAGGTTAAAATTCATTTGACTCCACGCTAATAAATGGCTGTACAAATAATCTACCGTTCAAAGGTGGTATAGATTAAGGAACACATAATGACACAAAATGAAGGTTCAGCATCAGTTATTCTCGATAACGTCTGCAAGTTGATTCATAAGAAAGTTCATGCCGAAAACGTGTCACTCGTTGAAACATTCGCCAAAGCCTTGTACAGCAATATGTCTAAAGAGGATTTGGCCAATCGTAACGACAGTGACCTATACGGTGCGGCGCTTAGTCTTTGGAACTCTCTAGAACAAAATACTTCGGATGATGCTGTCATTCGTGTTTTTAATCCAGAAGTCGCAAAAGATGGATGGCAGTCGTCTCACACGATAGTCGAGATCATCGCCAAAGATATGCCATTTTTAGTTGACTCAGTGCGAATGGCATTGAGTCGCGAAAACATTGCATCTCACCTTTTACTGCATTGCCCATTAAAAATTAAACGCAGTGAAAATGGTCAAATCAGCGACCTTACGAATTTAAAAACAGAACAAGAACTTACGTCAACTAAAACCGTTTTCTTTATAGAAATAGATCATCAAACTGATGAAGAAATTATTGAATCTTTTAAGACAGAGTTAGAATCTGTATTGAAAGATGTATCTGTTGCCGTTGCAGATTGGTTGGCAATTAGAGATAGATTAGTTTCAGTTAGCAAAGAGCTGCCAACTCGAGATTCTGATTGCAGCAAGGCTGAAATTAATGAAACGGTTGAGTTTCTAGATTGGTTAGTTAGTGATAATTTTACTTTTATGGGTTATCGCCAATATGATTTATGCCCAGTGCAAGGGGACCATGAATTAAAACCAGTTGCAGGAACAAGTCTGGGATTGATGAAGAACTCTTCTTCAGAAGGCAGTCGTCTTCTATCTGAATTGCCAGAAGTTGCGCGTAAAGAAGCGCGTAGTAAAAATTTATTGATTCTAACAAAAACGAATTCATTATCACGTGTTCACCGCCCAGCCTATGTTGATTATGTCGGCATCAAGCGATTTGACGACAAAGGCAATGTAGTTGGTGAAGATCGTTTCATTGGCTTGTTTTCGTCAAGTTTCTATAATAATAGTGCCGCAGATGTTCCTGTTTTAAAATCTAAGATAAATCGCATTATGCAAATGTGTGACTTTGCCCAAGGCACGCATGCGTATAAAGCAGTTTTAAATATTTTGGAAACGTACCCTCGTGATGAGCTTGTGCAGGCTCGCGAAGCAGAATTGCTAGAAGTCGCGATGGGTGTGTTACAAATTCAAGAGCGTGACATGTGTCGTTTGTTTGTTCGTAAGGACATTTACGGTCGCTTCTTGTCTTGCATGGTATACGTTCCTCGTGAGCGGTATAACACTGCGCTTCGTCGTGAAACTCAGCAATTGTTAGCAAATGCGTTTCAGTCTTCTGAAAAAGTTGAGTTCACAACTTATTTCTCCGAATCTACGCTTGCACGAACGCATTACACCGTGCGCGTAGCTGACAACAACATTGAATATAACGTGAAAGACATCGAAAATAACTTAGTTGAAGCCGCTCGTACCTGGGAAGACAAACTACAAGGTGCACTATTAGAAAGTACCGGTGAGTCTCGGGGTAATGAACTGAATCGTAAATATGCAAGTGCTTTTCCACATGCCTATAAAGATCAGGTTTTACCAAGTGCAGCTGTTGTAGATATCGAAAAACTAGAGCAGTTAGACGAAGAACATAAGCTAGAAATGCTGTTCTATCGTCCGCAAGAAGAAGCTAACTCACAAATAGTCCGTTTAAGTTTGTTCCATAAAGACGAGCCTATTCATCTTTCTGATGTAATGCCAATGTTGGAAAACTTTGGCTTACGTGTTATTGGTGAAACACCATATGCAGTGAAGACGAACGATGGTCGCGTCAATTGGATCATGGATTTTTCAATGTTGTTAGACAGCAAAGGTATTGCTGAGTTTGATAAAGTATCAGCGCGCTTTAGAGCTGCGCTTACAAATGTGTGGAACAATACCCTTGAAAATGATGGCTTTAACCGTTTAGTTTTATTAGGTGGTTTAACAGGTCGTGAAGCGTCAATTTTAAGAGCCTACGCAAAGTATATGCGTCAGATTGGTGTTACATTCTCACAAACATATATTGAAAGCACATTTGATAATTACCCAAATATTGCGGCAAAAATTGTAGAACTCTTTACTAAAAAGTTCACACCTGTAAAACCAGCAGCAGAAAAAACCCTCGATAAACTGATTGCGGGTATTTATGAAGAACTGGAAAACGTTGCTAACTTAGATGATGACAGAATCATTCGTTTGTACGTCGACATGATCAATGCCACGTTACGTACTAACTTCTTCCAAAAAGAAGCGGATGGTGTAAATAAGTCGTATGTATCATTCAAGATCAAGTCAAGTGGTATTCCTGATATGCCTTTGCCACTTCCTGCGTTTGAGATTTTTGTATACTCACCACGTATTGAAGGTGTTCACTTACGCGGCGGAAAAGTTGCTCGTGGTGGCTTACGTTGGTCTGACCGCCGTGAAGACTTCCGTACCGAAGTACTTGGTTTGGTAAAAGCGCAACAAGTTAAAAATACAGTGATTGTTCCAGTTGGTTCGAAAGGTGGTTTTGTTTGTAAGCAACTACCAAGTGAACGTGAAGCATTCTTCAAAGAAGGGCAAGCTTGTTACAAAATCTTTATCCGTGGCTTATTAGATATTACCGATAACATTATTCATGGTGATATTGTGCCACCGGCTGATGTTGTACGTCATGATGAAGATGACCCATATTTGGTGGTTGCAGCTGATAAAGGCACAGCGACATTCTCTGACATTGCTAATGGTATTGCTGATGATTATAACTTCTGGCTGGGGGATGCATTTGCCTCTGGTGGATCAATTGGTTATGACCATAAGAAAATGGGGATCACAGCCAAAGGTGCATGGGAGTCAGTAAAACGCCACTTCCGTGAAATGGGGATAGATTGTCAAACAACCGATTTCACAGCGGTAGCAATTGGTGATATGGCGGGTGATGTATTCGGTAATGGTATGCTCGCTTCAAAGCACATTCGTTTACAAGCAGCATTTAACCATATGCATATCTTTATTGACCCAACACCGGATGCCGCATCTTCATATATAGAACGTGAGCGATTGTTTGCACTACCACGATCTTCTTGGGAAGATTATGATAAATCGTTAATTTCTGCTGGTGGTGGTATTTTCTCTCGTGCCGCAAAGTCAATTACGCTAACACCAGAAATGAAGAAAATGGTGGGCACGAAGAAAGCCAGTATGACGCCAAATGAACTGATCAAAGCATTGCTAATGATGCCATCAGATCTACTTTGGAATGGTGGTATTGGTACTTACATTAAGCACACCAGCGAAACAAGTGCTGACGTAGGTGATCGTGCCAATGACGCACTTCGCATTAATGGCTCTGAACTTGGTACTAAAGTATTTGGTGAGGGTGGTAACTTAGGTGCGACGCAACTTGGGCGTATTGAGTTTGCAGCGAAAGGCGGTCGTATTAATACGGACTTTATTGATAACGTAGGTGGTGTTGCGTGTTCAGATAACGAAGTAAACATTAAGATTTTACTGAATGGCTTGGTTGCTGAAGGTGATTTAACCCAGAAACAACGTGATGAATTACTTTATTCAATGACCGATGAAGTGTCTGAGTTGGTACTTGCAGATTGCTATCGCCAAACTCATACGTTGTCTATTACTAAGTCTAAAGGCCCTGCAACGCTAAAAGAAAAAATACGCTTTATTCATGCGTTAGAAAAAGATGGTAAGCTTGACCGTAACATTGAATTCTTACCGACGGATGAAGAGTTAGCAGAGCGTGCAGCTGCTGGTAAAGACCTGACGCGTCCAGAACTATCTGTGTTGGTTTCTTATTCTAAAATGGTACTTAAAGAGTCATTAGTCGTTGATGAAGTATCGGAAAATCCATATTACCGTCAGTTACTAGTAACTTCGTTCCCGGTACCACTTCGTGATAAATTTAATGCTGCAATGGATAACCATCCACTACGCAAAGAAATTATTGCAACAAAGTTGGCCAATAATATCGTCAATGATATGGGCCTGAACTTTATGGTACGTATGAATGAAGAAACTGGCGCAACAGATAGCGAAATCGCGTTATGTTACTCAATTGCTAGTGCTATCTTTGAAATGAGTACAACTTGGTCGTCAATTGCGGCGCTGGATAATAAGATCCCAGCTGCGGTTCAAACTGAGATGCTGTATCAATTACGTAGAACGGTTCGCAGAGCAACACGTTGGTTCTTACGTCATCGCAATAAAGCAATGACCATTGAGCAAACAATAGAGTTCTTCACTCCGACGTTTAAAGATGTGAGTGTCAACTTAAACAGCTACATGATTGAAGAAGAGAAAGAGACTATTTCAGCTAAGGCTGCTGAGCTCGAAGCGCAAGGCGTGCCGGCAGATATTGCATTACGTATTGTGTCATTGTCCAGTCTATTCTCGGTTATGGATTTAGCTGAAGTAGCGGATAACTCTAAACGTAAGATTGAGGTGGTATCAAATACCTACTTCAAGCTTGGTTCAAGCATGGGTCTTCATTGGTTCTTAGACCAAATTACGGCTCAGCCAGTTGCGAACCATTGGCAAGCACTTGCTCGTGCTTCGTATCGTGAAGAACTCGATTGGCAGCAGCGTTCGTTATCAGAAGTTGTATTAAATAGCTTCGAAGGTGATGATCATGATGTAAATGCTTTAGTGGAGCAGTGGATGGATAGTCAATCATCGTTGTTACACCGCTGGCAACAGATGTTGTTAGAGTTTAAGACTTCGCAAAGTCATGATTTTGCGAAGTTCTCGGTTGCATTACGAGAATTGATGTTATTAAGTCATAACTGTGATACTTCCAAATAAATTATAATTCGTTAAAATACCCCGGCCTTGCTGGGGTATTTTTTTATCTGCTGTTTATTCAGTAGATGTGTGTTACTTAGGATCTTTTAGGAGTTTTCATGTTTTACGATATTGCACGACGTTATATGTTTAGCCGCGATGCAGAATGGGCCCACGACTTTGCATTAAATAATTTACGTCGTTTTGCAAATACACCACTGAGTGCAGCGTGGTCTCAAACAGTGGCAGACAAGCCTGTGAACTTCTTAGGACTTGATTTTAAAAACCCTGTTGGACTTGCAGCAGGATTAGACAAAAATGCGGAATGTATAGATGCATTTTCACAAATGGGTTTTGGTTTTATTGAAGTCGGTACTGTGACACCTAGACCGCAAGCAGGAAATGACAAACCACGTATTTTTCGCCTTCCTGATGCACATGCGGTTATCAACCGTATGGGGTTCAACAACAAAGGTGTAGATAACTTAGTAAGTAATGTTAAAGCATCTCGTTATTCTGGGATCTTGGGGATCAATATTGGTAAAAATAAAGATACCCCGAATGAACAAGGCAAAGACGATTATATTAATTGTATGCGTAAGGTGTTTGAATATGCGTCTTATATTACAGTGAATATTTCTTCACCGAATACACCTGGGTTACGTGATCTTCAGTATGGTGATGCTTTGGATGATTTGTTAGAAAGTTTAAAATGCGAGCAAATGGATCTTATTGCAAAGCATAATAAATCAGTGCCTATGCTTGTTAAAATAGCGCCTGATATTGACGCGGTCCAAGTTGCTCAAATCGCTGAATCACTTACAAAAAATCGCATCGATGGCGTGATTGCGACCAATACGACACTGGAGCGCACTGCTGTTCAAGGTATGCAGTATGCTGAAGAAGCAGGTGGGTTATCAGGTCGTCCAGTTCGAGAAAAGTCGACGTTTGTTGTTGATGAGTTGAGACGTATTACTGATGGTAAATTACCAATAATTGGCGTTGGTGGCATTGATTCAGCAGAATCTGCAAAAGAGAAACTTTCTGCTGGTGCAGACTTGGTTCAAGTATATACGGGCTTTATATACGAAGGCCCAGGGCTGGTAAAAAGGATCGTTGACGGGTTATAAGGATCCGTTATATAACAAAATGATCCTAAACAAATTGTTATTATAAAAAATTTCACAGTTTAGGTTTTTTAGTTATACTCCCATCTACTATTAAATAATTATAAATAGTTGATGGGAGTAGTATTGTGCAGGCATCTAAAGAATGGCAATGGCAGTTATGTAGCCAACGAAATCGCTTGCTCGTAGACCTAGGTGAAGATCTTAGTTTATGCACCCCATTCAGACAGCGTCAGCTAACTCAAGATATTACTCACAGCCCAAACTTTAGCCTAAATGAAGCTGGCTATTACCAAAACGTGTTTGCCTACCTATGCAAATTTGCTGTGTGGAGTGAAGCGCAATGTTGCCAAATTGCACTGAATGCAACCGCTGCAAAATTTTATTTATTACCAGTACAGGCTAAAAGTTGGTTCTTTCAAACATATGTAGGTGGTGAGCCTTGTACAGAAGCCATCATTAGTTTGCATTCAAAAAATCAAGTCGGTGATTTTTTTATTGTTGAATATTGTGCAGAGTCGTCACTCTGCATTAATTTAACTGACAGTTTTAAGCTTGATGACCATTTAACACTTGAACAGTTTCAAGCAATCAAAGTACTCAATGATCGTATTCATCCTCTGGTTATTGCCGATAAAATTATCAAATCAGCCTAATCCCGCTACACCTCCTCAGCCGAACCTATGGTATACTCGCCTTCAATTGAATACATAGGGTTAGCACATTGCAATTTATCGCACTTACATCTATCGGCATAGAACACTTATTAGCTGAAGAACTAGAACAAGCAGGCGTGACACTGGGTAAACAAAGTGTCGGTTCGGTCCGATTTGAAACGGATAACAGCACAGCACAACGCATATGTATGATGACGCGTTTTGCGACACGTATCATGCTTTTAATTGATGAAAGTGAAGAAATTACCAATAAAGATGCGCTCTATAAATTCGCACGATTCCAAGCGTGGCAAGATTGGTTTGGCCCAACTCAAACGTTTGCAATTGAATTCAACGGAACAAATACTGAGCTGAAAAATACTCAGTTTTCAGGCTTAGTGATAAAAGATGGCGTTGTAGATTACTTCAATGACTTGTATGAGCAGCGTCCTAATGTTGATAAATCAGAACCAAACATTCGCATAATAGCAAAGTTGAACCGCGATAAATGTGCGTTGTATATTGATTACTCAGGACCTAGATTATCAGATCGAGGTTACAGAACTAAACAGGGTAAAGCACCTATCCGAGAGCATTTAGCAGCAGCACTTGTAAAGCGTAGCGGTTGGTTAGACGATATTACTCAGCCATTGTTTGATCCTTGTTGCGGTTCAGGTACTTTGCTTATTGAAGCGGCTGGCATGGCAAATAACGCACCAACAAATACAGAGCGGGAATTTGCGTTTAAGCGTTTACCAAGCTTTCGAAAAGCAAAATTTGATATGGTAAAAGCTGAGCTCAAAGAACAGCAGCAAGATAACAATTTATGGCTTATTGGCTCTGATATAGATCGAAAGTTAGCTGAGGTTGCGGAGCAAAATGCTGAAAGGGCTGGGGTAGGAAGCACGATAAAATTTAAGCAAGGTGACGCAAACCAGCTTAAAAGTATTGCAAAACGTCCTGGAGTTGTTATTAGTAATTTACCTTATGGTGAACGTATTGGGTCTATGGCAGAGCTGGTAAGTTTACATCGTAATATGGGTGTGGCATTTAAAAAGTACTTTCCTAACTGGAAGCTGGCTTTATTAGGAACAGACGATAGTTTGTTTAAACTATTGAAATTGTCGCGAGAAAAACGTTATAAATTTAAGAATGGTCCATTAGATGCTGAGTTTAATTTATATGAATTAAACGAACGTCAAGTGAATCAAAACGAACGTGCAACAGGCTTGAATTATGAAGGCTCAAGTGCGTTTGCAAATCGATTGAAAAAGAATAAACACGCATTAAAATCTTGGGTCAAGAAAGAGCAGATCAATGCTTACCGAGTGTATGATGCTGATATTCCAGAATATAATGTAGCGGTAGACATATACAACGACTGTGCTGTTATTTTTGAATATGCGGCACCAAAAGAAATCGAAGATGATGTCGCACAGAAGCGTTTGCAAGATGTTATTACATTGACTGCGCAGCAGCTAGAAATCGATCCTGAAAATATTGCAGTAAAAGTAAGAAAAAGACAAAAAGGTGAATCTCAATATACTTCAATGGATAAGCAAAATCGCTTTGAAACCATTGAGGAGTTTGGTGCAAAATTTAAAGTAAACTTGTTTGATTACCTTGATACTGGATTATTTTTAGATCATCGCTTAGCACGTCGTTATATTCAAGAAAACGCTAATAGTAAACGTGTGCTTAACTTATTTGCATATACCGGCTCTGTGTCGGTTCATGCTGCTTTGGGTGGTGCTAAAGCGGTCACAACTGTTGATATGTCAAAAACGTATTTAAAATGGGCAGAAGAAAACTTTGCGCTTAATGAGTTGAAAAATACTCGCTTCAGGTTTGAACAAGCTGATTGTTTAAAATGGCTAGAGCATGCTCAAGGTCAATATGATCTTATCTTCTTAGATCCGCCAACGTTTTCTAACTCAAAACGTATGAAAGAAGCATTTGATGTACAACGTGATCATATTCAATTATTGACTTGGATAAAGAGGATTTTGAGCCCTAATGGTACCTTATTTTTCTCAAATAATAAGCGTGGCTTTAAAATAGATGAAGTTGCGCTTATTGGATTAGGACTTAAAGCAGAAAATATTTCTGACAAAACACTCTCTCCTGATTTTAAGAGAAATAAGCAAATACATAATAGCTGGTTAATAACACATGGCTAAATATGTTTTATATCATACGGATGGGTGCCACCTTTGCGAACAGGCTTACGAACTTGCGTTGCACGCGATTCACGCCAGCGATATTAAGCACGTTGATATCACTGGTAGCGAAGAGCTAATGCAGCGCTTTCAAACGACCATTCCAGTATTAGAGCGTAAAAGTGACCACCAACAATTAACGTGGCCATTTGAACTAACACAAATTCAACAACTCGTAGAATAATATGGATCTAATTAGAATAGCTAAAGCGCAGCTTGCGTTTGGAACTCACCCTTTGCTTGATAACGCAGATGCAATTATCGAGGCAGGCGAAAGAGTATGTATTGTCGGCCGTAATGGGGCTGGCAAATCGACACTGCTAAAGGTACTTGATGGTGAAGTATTACTTGATGACGGAGAGATTAATCGCGTTGGCGAGCTTAAAATATCGAGACTAGAACAAGACCCTCCTAAGGGGGTTGAAGGTGCTGTATTTGATTACGTCGCAAGTGGGTTACCTGATATAGCCAATTTATTAATTGAATTTAATCATGTTAATGAGGCGCTACAAACTGACCAATCACAGGCACAGTTAAATAAACTTGAACGATTATCGACTCAAATAGAAGCCGCCGATGCATGGCGATTTGAAAGTCGAATTCAAACAGTATTAAGCCAGTTAGAATTAACGGCAGATATGCGCTTGGAGAAGTTATCAGGAGGTTGGCTGCGTAAAGTCGCGTTAGCAAAAGCACTAGTAAGTGAACCTGATTTACTGCTTTTAGATGAGCCAACGAACCATTTAGATATGAACAGCGTTATTTGGTTAGAGCAGTTCTTAAAGGAGTTTAAAGGCGGTATAGTCTTTATTTCACATGATAGAGCATTCATTCGCGCCGTTGCTACGCGAATTTTAGATTTAGATCGTGGACAGTTGATCTCATACCCAGGAGATTATGCGACGTATCTTGAACAAAAAGCACATGACTTAAAAGTTGAAGAAACGCAAAATGCACTTTTTGATAAGAAATTAGCAGAAGAAGAAGCGTGGATCAGGCAAGGTATTAAAGCACGAAGAACGCGTAATGAAGGCCGAGTGAGAGCGCTGAAGTCTTTACGCAATGAACGAAAGCAACGTGTAGAGCAGGTTGGTAAAACAGACTTTAATATTGAAACCGCCGATCGCTCAGGTAAATTAGTATTTGAAGCGCAACATGTTAACCATGCGTTTAAAGACAAAGTGATCACAAAAGATTTCTCTACCCTAGTAATGAGGGGCGATAGAGTTGGGCTTGTTGGTCCAAATGGAGTAGGCAAAACCACACTTCTCAAACTGCTTTTTGGTAATCTGGATGCAGATGCGGGTAAGATCAAACAAGGAGTTAACTTAGAAGTTGCGTATTTTGACCAATACCGAGAAAAGTTAGATGAAAATGCCACAGTGCAAGATAATGTGGCAGAAGGAAAGCAAGAAGTTATGATGGGTGGTCGCAGTCGCCACGTATTAGGTTATTTACAGGACTTTTTGTTTCCACCAGCCAGAGCGAGAACACCTGTTAAAGCTTTGTCAGGAGGTGAGAAAAATAGGTTACTTCTAGCAAAACTTTTCTTAAAGCCTTCAAATATCTTGGTGTTGGATGAACCAACCAATGACTTAGATATTGAAACCCTTGAACTATTAGAAGAAATAATTAATCAATATCAAGGAACTATTTTGATTGTAAGTCACGATAGAGAATTTATTGATAATACATGTAATAGCGTTTGGGCTTTTGAAGGGGAAGGCTTGGTCACGGAGATTGTGGGTGGATATACTGACTATGAACAGTATGTTGCTCATAGAGTGGCTCAGGCTAAAGCGCTTGAAAAGGTAGACAAGCAAAAAACACAGAAATCGGATAAACAAACTCCGAAACAAGTTACTCAAGCCAATAACAAAAGTACTAAGTTAAGTTACAAATTAAAACTTGAATTAGAAGAACTGCCAAGTAAAGTAGAGGCGCTAGAGCTTGCTTTAGAGGCTCAACAAGAAATCGTGAATGCGGCAGACTTCTTTAAACAAGATGCAGAGACTACTCAAACAGCGTTGAACCATTTGGCGGACCTTGAGTCGAAGCTTGAAACCTCGTTTGAGCGTTGGGAAGAATTAGAAGCGTTACAGAATCAGTAGTAAGGAATAAAATGAAGCATACTTTAATTGCAGCGAGTATTTTTGCTGGCTTGAGTGGCCAGGCTTTGGCCGCCACATATCAACTTACAGAGCTACCAAGACACGAAGGTGCAGTTCACTCAATTGTCTCGGATGCGAATGAAAATGGTCAGATCATTGGGGCTGCGACTCGTCTTTTTAATTTGCCGATAGATGTTAGCTATATCGATTTTGATAAAGATGGTACAGCAATAAAAGCAGCATATGATGAAGAAAAAAGAAGATATGAGCTGATTGATGAAACGATTACATTTACGCTTGAAGATGTAAAAAACGGTGCGGCGTCAACAAATGCAGATGCTAACAACTTCATGTTAGGTTTTTTGAGTCGTCAAAGTAATTCAGCTGAATATCAAAAGTTGACAGATCGCATTGCATTGACAGTTAGTCCCACATTTGCGGATGAAAAAGTCTTATTTGATGTACAGAGCTCAGAGCTCAATTCATTGACCCGCTCCGTGGGAAATAACTTGGCAGCAATCAGTGATGATGGGGTGATCGTTGGCTGGGGTTCGGCACCTTTTTCAAAAACAGAATTTACACCTAAAGATGAAAACGAAGCAAAGACCTTCTTTGTAAGAGATTGGAGCTATCGGGGTATTGTAATTAATACAGCAGGTGAAAAGTTTACCCTTGAACCAGCATTTACCGAACATGGTGGTGCCAGTATTGCAACCGATATTCAGCGCTTGGAGACGGGGGGTTATGCCGTAGTTGGTTATGCCAGTGTTGGCATTACGACACAGCGCCAAGAAGGTTATGATGATCGTTGTAAAGGTGAAGATAGACCATTACAAGCATGTGTTTGGTTGGAAGAGCGCCGAGTGGCTAACTTAGATGGGTTACCATCGTTTTATGACTTACGTGCATATCAATGGACGTTAGATGATAATTTTGCTGTAGTTAGTGCAAAAGAATTAGGTGTCGGAGCTGTCAGAAAAGACAATGAAGATAATACTATTTATAGTGCTGCAATGGCCATAAATAACTCAGATATTGCGGCTGGGTATTCAATAACTCGATTTGACAATGATATTAATGCACGTGTTGTACCAGGGTACTTTAAAGATGGTCAATTTAGTGAAATTGGAGAGCGTGATGCATGGTACAAAACAGGTAAAGCCGTCGATATTAATAACAATAATGTTGTTGTGGGTCACCGAGCAGAAGTAAGCCGGAGCACTATACAAAAAGCCGTGGGGTTTTATTACGATATTAATGCTGACAAATTCACAGATATTCCCACCTACTTTAATGGTTCTGAAATGGTCATTAATGATATTAATGATGCAGGATATGTTGTTGGGCAAGGTGAAATTGAGAAGAACGGTAACAACCAACGTAGAGAAGGTTTCATCTATAAGCTAGGAGATGAAAACATCGTTAATATTAATTCTTTGCTACCTTGTAAAGATGCCAGTGGTCAGACATTCCCTTATACAATTGCAGAAGCCGTAAAAATTACTGAATCGAATGAAATTTACGCTATCGCGGTAAAAACGGTAGAGCGTAGAGACAGACTTGGTGCAGTAGAGAAAAACAGCAAAGGTGAGATTGAGTATGAATCAGCGACTTTACCTGTACTGTTAACACCAACGAATGGCGAAGTAGAGCAGTGTGCTGCGCCAGAAGTTGAAACGTATGAACGTCAATCAGGCAGCTTTTCTGTGTTTGCATTTCTTACGTTGCCTTTGGTTTGGTTAAGACGTCGAAAATTAAAGATTGCTTAAGCACCTAAGTTGTTGCATTTTGTCGTGATAATAAAAAAGCCCTTAAGGGCTTTTTTATTATCTATAATATAGAGGAAGTATTATTTATTGCGCGCATGCCATGCTTTATTTACCGAACGTCGCCATAAGTAATCAACCCCAAAGTACCCAATAATAGCGGCGAACGATGCACAAATTAGTGAGCCAATCATAAACGCAGGACCGATTGTGGTAATACTTTGAACGAGCCACTCCCAACTGGCTTCGAAATGAAAAGGTTGTGTTTCTTGGCCTAAAGCAAGCACACCAACTAAATAAGAACAGTAAAAAATAGGTGGCATAGTTAGTGGGTTTGTTAACCACACCAAAGCCACTGATAAAGGTAAATTTACGCGAAACGGAATCGCAAATGCGGCAGCTAATATCATCTGAAAAGGAACTGGGATGAAAGCAAAGAACAAACCAACTGAAAAAGCGCCACGCGCAGAACGGCGGTTTAGGTGCCACAGGTTGGCATCATGCAACCATCGGCCAAAAATTTTTAAAGACTTTTGCTGTTTTATTTTATTGTGATCGGGTAAAAAGCGTTGAATCGTTTTTTTAGCCATAGCATGCAACCGTTTACTTCAATTTTTATATGTTGGGGATTTCTATTCGGCTGTATCATTACCGTGTTTCTATTCAAAACGTGGCAGTTCTATAGCAGTCTTTTCTTCCTCACTATTTTGTTCCCCTATTTTAAGCCGTTTCGACCTGTATTGTTAGGTTTTATTTTCGCTATTTTTGTCGTTATTACTCAATATCATTTGTTTTATTCATTTAGTATAGAAAACCAACAATTTGACGATGAAATTTATTTCAGTGGTCAAGTTGTAAAGGTATTTGGAGAAGAGCCAGCAGATTATTTTCAGGTGAGCCTCAGTGATGTTGGTGAACATTCCTATTTACCTTGGATGAACCCCAAAGCGAACTTGGCTATTTCTCAGAATGAATTAAAGATAAAGGCTGGTAGTATCATTACGGGTATGGCCAAAATTCGTCCATTTAGAGGGCGAAAAAATTTTTCCGGTTTTGATAGTGAGCTTTATGCATTTAGAAATCAAATTGCATATAAAGGACGTGTTCTAGAGGCTACCATCGCGGCCCAACAAAATGACGCATATTATGAACCATACAGACAATTTTCATGGCAAGTGTTTGGAGGTTTAAAGTTAGGCTGGCTCTATTATACTTTAATGACGGGAGATACAAGCCAGATAAGTCATGATACCCGTGTCATGATGCGTAGGCTTGGATTGAGCCATATTATGGCCATTTCTGGGTTACATATCGGTATTATATTTGGGATTTCATATTGGTTTGTTAAAGCGGTTGTATCAGCTTATTTGCTATTGTATGCCAACCCTCGCTTTCAAAAGTACAATTTAACGACATTTTATATGTGTCTCTCGGGAGTAATTGCATTTATATATGTTTATCTGAGCGGTTTTAGTGTATCGGCGCTAAGAGCGTATAGCATGTTATTACTTGCGATTACAGCCTACATTGCATGTAAAAAGATAAGTAGCATGAGAATACTGGTCATCGCACTGAGCCTTATTTTACTTCTTGATCCTTTCTTATTACTTAATCCGGGACTATATTTTTCATTTATAGCTGTTGCCGTGATATTTTTTGTAATGAGTTCTGAGCACACACAGCATAGTTACAAAATGAACCTCCTTTTTAAGGTTATTTTATTGATAAAGATACAAATTTGTCTTTTCGTATTCTTGGCGCCACTCAGTATTTATTTCTTTAAAGGAGTTAGCTTAGCTGGATTATTTATAAATTTACTTGCTATTCCAGTGTTAAGCATAATTGTTTTTCCATTTATGATATTGGCGCTCATATTGAGCTTTGCAATAGGCCATGCATCATGGGGAGTGGGTCTTGTACTCACGAGCCTAGACGGTTGCTTTCATTTCCTATTGCAAGGAGCCTCAATGATCAGTGCTGGTCACGGCTGGTTGCATACGGGCTCTTCATCTTTATCAATAACCATGTTTATATATCTCTCTTTACTATTTATAGTGTTAGCGCCTTTTAGAAAACTGGTTTGGCTTCCTGCCGTGATTTATGCGGTGCATAGGCTGTCGAGTGAAGAGGTATTATGGCAATTGGATGTTTTGGATGTAGGGCACGGAACCGCAGTGCTTATATCAAGTAACCGTGAAGCTCTATTATATGACCTTGGAGCTAAATATTTTAACCGATATTCACTATTTGAGCATGTTGTACAACCCTACATAGAGGATAATCATATTGTATTAACACACACAATTTTAAGTCATCAAGATAAAGACCATGTTGGTGGAGTTAAGGAATTGCTTGCATTTGATGGAATACACTCCTTTAAATCGTTTCATAATGGCATACCAAATAGTGATTGTAATTTGCGAACAGTCAAGATGGGTGAAGTCACTATTGAAACACTGTGGCCTCGAGCTGGGCGAGCATCTAAAAACAACAATTCTTGTGTTGTGAAAGTCAGTGGAGGCAATTACTCAGCTTTATTAACGGGGGATATAGAAGCTCATGCAGAACGGCAGTTGGTAAATGTACTCTCAGCTGAACAATTAAAGAATGATATATTATTGGTCCCACATCATGGCAGTAAAACATCGTCAACAATGGCTTTTTTACAAGCTGTAAATGCCGACATCGCGATATATTCGCGTAATTATGCATCACAATGGGGACTTCCTCATACAGATGTTCGAGAGCGATTCACCCGATTGGGCACGTTACAATTAGATACGGCATTAGATGGCCATATTAGGATAAAAGTAACACCTGATGGACTAATCACTGAAAAGGCGAGAGAAGTAGTGAAGTATTGGTTTTTACCCCAATAAAGGGGGGAGTTATTTGGTTTTCGTTTGATTAATTTAAAGTAGCCCATTTTGTTTTATAGGTATGGCAAGTACAATACACTGTTTTTTAGAATGGGTTAGTGGAAGAGAAAGTACATGCAAATGAGCGCGAAGCAGATATACAAACGTTTACTAGCTTATACATTAGATTACCGGGGCGTTGCGATATGTGCCGTCATTGGTATGTTAGGTTACGCAGCGATGGATGCGCTGTTTGTCCGCTTAATGCAACCGTTTATTGATGATGGGTTAAACGACAGAAACGTCGATGTTTTGTCGTGGGCCCCTATTGTGGTTATTGTATTAGTGATAGGACGTGGTGTCTTCAATTATATGGCATCATATTGTCTGACATATGTTGGATCCCAAGTTGTTAGGGCATTACGGCAAGAGCTGTTTGAGCACATGTTATTTTTACCCGTCTCATTTCATGACAAACATTCGAATGGTGAAATGATCTCTAAAATTACTTTTGATACAGAACAAGTTCAGCAAGCCATTACCCGAGCATTACAAGTCATAGTGCGTGAAGGTGCGTTTGTTGTTTTTTTATTATTTGTTATGTTTGGTGCGAGTTGGCAGTTGTCCTCGGTATTTTTAATTATTATTCCTATTGTCGCGCTGATCGTTTCAGTGGTATCAAAACGGTTTCGTAAGATTTCGAAAAATATTCAAGATGCGATGGGGGAAGTGACCCGTGGTTCTGAACAAATGCTTGCAGGGCATAAAGTAATTCATAACTTTGGTGGTCAACAAAGAGAAATCGACAAGTTTGCAACAGTCAATAATAAGAATAGGCAGCAACGGGTCAAAATGGATGCGACTCGGGCATTAAGTGTATCCGTGATTCAAATTTTAGCGGCCAGTGCGATGGCGTTAATATTGGCAATTATAGCCATGCCTTCTATGATAAATACGATTACTTCAGGTGCGTTTGTAGCGCTATTGACATCAATGATGATGATGTTGCGACCATTAAAGCAGTTAGCAAATGTAAATAGTGATCTGCAAAGAGGTATTTCGGCTGCGCAAAGTGTATTTGCAATATTAGATACAGAGAAAGAAGGGGACCAAGGCACCACGCCGTTAGTGACAGCGAAAGGTTTAATAAGTGTTAAATCGGTTACATTTTGCTATCCGACTAAAGAAAATCCAGTAATTCAATCACTTGATCTAAAGGTTAATGCAGGCGAGAGCGTCGCGCTGGTTGGCCGCTCTGGATCTGGTAAGTCGACATTATCGAATTTACTGCCAAGATTCTATGATATTCAACATGGTAGCATCGAGCTCGATGGCGTCAATATTCAGGAATACTCTTTGCTGGACTTGAGACGGCAATTTGCGGTTGTTTCACAGCAAGTGGTTTTGTTTAACGATACCATAGCGAATAATATTATGTATGGGCTGGAAACGCCGTTATCAGATGACGCTTTAATTGCTGTTACAAAACAAGCACATGCTTGGGAGTTCATAGAGGGATTACCTGATGGCTTACATACTATGGTGGGTGAAAATGGGGTAATGTTGTCAGGTGGACAACGGCAACGTTTGGCCATTGCAAGAGCGATTGTAAAAGATGCGCCGATACTGATCTTAGACGAGGCAACCTCCGCATTGGATACGGAGTCAGAAAGGTTGATACAGCAAGCGCTAGATAATTTGATGAAAGACAAGACTTCGATAGTGATTGCACATAGGTTATCGACAATAGAAAAATCAGACCGAATATATGTATTAGAGCAGGGTAGAATAGTTGAGCAAGGAACACATACAACCTTGTTAGAACAGCATGGGGCTTATGCTGCTTTATGTAAAATGCAGTATGGTGATTAGACATTGAAAAGTATAGAAAATAGCTGGTATAGACCAAAGTCCTTCATAACTTACTTACTACTGCCGCTCAGTGCTATATTTTGGTGTGCTGCGATAGTAAGACGGATACTTTTTTCATTGGGGTTTATTAAACGTTTTAATGCACATGTCCCCATATTGGTTATAGGTAATATTAGTATCGGCGGTAATGGTAAAACGCCATTTGCATTATGGCTAGTTAACTACCTACAAAATATTGGGTTGAAAGTCGCAGTGATCAGTCGAGGATATGGATCAAATGCACCCCATTACCCTTATGAAGTGACGACCAGTAGCTCGGTATTAGAGGCCGGAGATGAACCTTTTTTACTTCATTCACGTTTGCAATGTCCAGTTGTTATCGGCCCAGATCGTCAGGCTAGTTGTGAGTATATCAAGCGTGAATACAATGTCGATTTGATTATTTCAGATGACGGTTTACAACATTATAAAATGAATCGTGCTGTTGAGTTTTGTATTGTAGATAGTACTCGTGGGTTTGGAAATGGGTGTCTCCTGCCGGCTGGACCATTAAGGGAGTTGCCGAGTCGACTTCGCAGTGTGGATCTAGTTGTTACAAATGGTATTGGCGCACCTTGCAATTATCAACTCGAAAGCACCGGTATATATCGTGTTGGAAGTGGCGAAAAATGTGACTCATATCCAGATAAGGGCATCGCCGTAAGTGCAATAGGAAACCCAGCTCGGTTTGAGAAGTCATTGCGTGAGTTAGGGGTCGATATTATAGAGACCGCACACTTTCGAGATCATCATGCTTATCAAAACGGTGATTTTGAGAGATTTGGTCACACCGCCGTTTTTATGACGGAAAAAGATGCGGTAAAATGTAAGAGCTTTGCGTTAGAAAATTGGTATTACTTACGAGTTGACGCTCAACCAAGCAAGATGTTGATTGAGCGGTTATTGGATATTTTAAAGAAAAAAGAGATCTATCATGGCCTTTGATAAAAAATTATTAGAAATCTTAGCTTGCCCTGTATGTAAAGGTAAGCTGCAGTACGATAAAGAACAAAGTGAGCTTATTAGTACAGCGGCAAAATTGGCATATCCAATTAGAGATGATATTCCAGTACTACTGGAAAACGAGGCGAGAGAGTTGAGTTTAGAAGAGGTTGAACAGTGGCATTCGTAGTTGTTATTCCAGCACGCTATGCGTCGAGTCGTTTACCAGGTAAACCGCTTGCGGATATCTGCGGAAAGCCGATGATTCAACATGTTTTTGAGCAAGCGTCTCGCTCAGGAGCGAATGCTGTTTATATTGCGACTGATCATCAAGCTGTCTTTGATGTCGCAATGGGCTTTACAAAAAATGTTCTCATGACCAGAATTGACCATCAATCAGGCACTGAGCGGCTCGCGGAAGTGGTAGAGAAGCTAAATTTAGGTGCTGAAACAATAGTGGTTAATGTACAAGGTGATGAGCCATTGCTAGAACCTGAAAATATAGATCAAGTTGCTCAGTTGTTGGCTAACTCAAGTGCCCCTATGGCGACCCTTAGTGTTGATATAGAGAATGTTGAAGAAGTGCTAAACCCCAATGCGGTTAAAGTAGTACAAGATGCACATAACAATGCTCTATACTTTTCTCGCGCTTCAATTCCATTTCAACGAAATAGCATGTTAACGCTAGATAAAAACTCAATTCCTTTACATAATTTTCAACGCCATGTTGGCATTTACGCTTACCGCGCAGGGTTTATTCAAGAATACTTAGAGTTACCAGTGTCGCCACTAGAAGTGCAAGAATCACTTGAGCAACTGAGAGTTTTGTATCATGGTAAGCAAATTAAGATAGCCAAGGCGATAATGCCCGTCCATGCGGGGGTCGATACACCAGAGGATTTAGCGCGAGTAGTTGAGTTGTTAAATGCGTGAATTTGAAGTTATCGCAGACGAAGTTGATTATATTATCGCATTAAAACCTGCAGGAGTGAGTTTTCATAGCGAAGACGGGGCTGGGTTTGTTGTTCAATTAGAGAAACAAGTTGGCTATAAATTGTTTTCGGTTCATCGTTTAGATAAAGTCACTTCGGGACTATTAATCTTAGCCAAGTCAAGTGAGTCAGCCAACCTCTTTACTCAGAAATTTGTAGGAAGAGAGGTAGAGAAAATTTATTTAGCGTTAATTTCGAAAAAGCCCAATAAAAAGCAAGGGTGGATCAAAGGTGATATGGTCAAATCCCGACGGGGGGCACACAAGCTACTCAAATCACAAGAAAGCCCTGCCGTTACGCGCTTTTATTCAAAAAGTATTGCTGCTGGATTACGTGGTGTAATTTTGAAGCCTTTTACAGGTAAAACACACCAACTAAGAGTTGCTATGAAAAGTTTATCCGCGGCAATAGTGGGAGATGAATTGTACGGGGGAATGCCAGCAGCACGGGTATATTTGCATGCTTATGCATTAAGGTTTTCTTGGGATGGACAGCAGCAATGCTATTATGCAACACCAAAAGATGGTGATGAATTTATAAAATTAATTAATCATGAGGATTTTGCTAATTGGCGAAACCCTTGGCAGTTAGAGTGGTAACATGACTGAGCAGCAAACTGAATTGAGATTTGGCGGTATTTCACGCCTTTATGGTACACAGCAGCTTACGTGGTTGCAGCAAGCACATTTTTGTGTAGTTGGTATTGGTGGAGTTGGCAGCTGGGTGGCGGAAGCGTTAGTACGAACGGGTGTAGGCCATATAACATTGATCGACTTAGATGATATTTGTGTTACAAATATCAATCGTCAAATTCATGCGTTATCAAGTAGTGTAGGTGAGCAAAAAATTGAAGCAATGAAAGCGCGTTTATTAGAAATAAACCCGTATTGTACAGTGAATTTGATCGATGACTTTATCACCGCCGATAACATTGCAGAACATATCATTAATTATGACTATGTCATTGATTGTATTGATGCGGTTAAAGAAAAGGCCGCGCTAATTGCGCATTGCAAACGTCGAAAAATCCCAGTCATTGTCACCGGTGGTGCTGGTGGACAGACGGATCCCAGTCAAATTTTATTTGGCGATATTGCGAAAACAACACAAGACCCTTTACTTGCGAAAGTACGTTATTTATTGCGTAAGAACTATAATTTTTCCTCAAATCCAAAGCGTAAATTTGCTGTTGATTGTGTTTATTCAACTGAGCAACTTGTTTATCCAACAGCCAGTGGTGAAGTTTGCCTAGCTAAGCAGCAAGCTGAGGGAGCAAAAAACATGGACTGCGCAACTGGGTTTGGTTCTGCAACCATGGTGACAGGCACCTTTGGTTTTTTCGCGGCTTCACGAGCAATTAAAAAGTATTTACAAAAAAAACTCAAAGCTGAAAACCAATGAGTATGAAACTTTCTCGGTGATTTACCACTGAGAAAGCTTTTCTTGTATGGCCTTAATAATGGCTTGAATACCATTACCACGTGACGGGCTCAGGTGCTTTATTAGTCCGAGAGACTCAAACTCAGCGTAAGCATCAATATTTTTAGCTTCGGTAGGGGTTATGTCGTTATACATACTTGAAATAATTGTGAATAGCCCTTTGACGATACGGGTGTCAGAGTCACCAATTAATAGAATTGTTCCCCGGCTTTCATCTAAATCAATATGCAACCAGACTTTGCTTTCACACCCTTGTATAAGGGCATCATCATTCTTTAAGCAGTCGGGTATAACGGGCAGCTGTTTGCCAAATAGCATTATTTCTCGATAACATTGTTGCCAACTTTGGGTCTTTTTTAATTGGTTTTGTATTTCTTGATAGTTCAAATCTTATCCTGCGATTAATTTAATACTGCTTTTTAAAGCAGTAATAAATGTATCTATGTCATTGTGTGAATTATAAAAGGCGAGGCTTACTCTTAATGTACCCTGAATACCTAGTTCAGCAATAAGTGGTTGCGTACAATGGTGGCCACTTCGCAAAGCAATGCCATAGCTATTGAGTAACGTTGCAATGTCATAATGGTGCTCGTCGCGATAATTAAAGCTAATTGTACCTATATTATTTTGCGTGTCGCCATAAATAATGATGCCATCGATTGCTTGTAATTGATTAAGACAGTACGAATATAAGGTTTGTTCGTATTGATGAAGCACGATAGGGTCAAGCTTATTTAAATAATTGATGGCTGCTCCAAACCCTAATACACCTGATATGTTTGGTGTCCCTGGTTCAAATTTAGCTGGGGCCTCTCGGTAACTTGACGATTCGTATGTTACCTTGTCAATCATTTCGCCGCCTGTTTTGAAAACGCTTAGTGCGTTGAGCTTTTTAAATTTCCCATATAAGAATCCAAGCCCTGTAGGACCTAATGCTTTGTGGGCTGAGCCAACATAGAAATCACAATCTAACTGTGACAGATTAGGCCTTAAATGAAGAAAAGCTTGTGCGCCGTCAATCACGGTAATGGCATTAACTTTCTTCGCTGCATCAATTAGCTTGGCGATGGGGTTAATATTACCAAGCGTATTAGATGCATGTGTGCATGCCATAACTTTGGGTTTTAAGTCTTCAATCATAGCGATTGCAGCTGGTATATCCAAAATTCCTTGTTTATTTATGGGCATGATAGCTATCTTTGCACCGCTTTCTTGCGCTGCTTGTTGCCATGGAACAATATTAGCATGGTGCTCTAATGCACTAATTAGAATAATATCCTGTGAATTTAGATCACATGTTAAACCAGAGGCGATAATGTTAAGGCTTTCAGTTGCACCACTGGTCCAAACCACTTCTTTGGAATTAACGGATAGAAATTTAGCCAGTTGTGTCCGCACATATTCGTATTTCGATGTTGCATTTTCACTAAGTGAGTGTAAACCTCTATGTACGTTTGAGTTGTTTTTACTATAAAAATCGTTTATCTCATCAATCACACTCTGAGGCTTTTGGCTGGTCGCACCAGAGTCAAGGTAGATTAAAGGCTGACCTTCAATAGATTGAGAGAGTACAGGAAAGTCATGGCGCAACTCAGCAATTATGTTCATTTCAATATTATTCCGGCAAATATAACGAAGGGATTGTAATTTGATCTGTGTAAGATGCAATAAAAAAGGCCGCTAATAGCGGCCTTTTTTTAAGACTTTACGTTATCGTTTTGCAGAGTCCGCATAGTCGCGTTGTGCGTAGCCAGTATAAAGCTGACGCGGACGACCAATTTTGTGTCCTGCTTGAGATAGCATTTCATCCCAGTGCGAGATCCAACCAACAGTACGTGACATTGCGAAGATCACAGTGAACATACTTGTTGGAATACCAATTGCTTTCAAGATGATACCTGAGTAAAAATCTACATTCGGATATAGCTTTTTCTCGATGAAGTATGGGTCTTCAAGCGCGATTTGCTCTAAACGCATAGCGACGTCGAGTAATGGATCTTGAATGTTTAACTCTTTCAAAACTTCATGACATGTTTGACGCATTACTGTCGCACGCGGGTCGAAGTTTTTGTATACGCGGTGACCAAAGCCCATTAAACGGAATGGGTCGCTCTTGTCTTTTGCTTTCGCGACATACTCGTCGATACGGTCAAGCGAACCGATTTCTTCAAGCATGTTAAGACAAGCTTCGTTTGCACCACCATGAGCAGGTCCCCACAGTGAGGCGATACCAGCAGCAATACATGCGTAAGGATTAGCACCTGATGAACCAGCTAAACGTACTGTAGACGTTGAAGCATTTTGTTCGTGATCAGCGTGCAGCATGAAAATACGATCCATAGCTTTAGCTACAACAGGGTTAACCGTGTAATCCTCAGCTGGGACAGAGAACATCATATGCAAAAAGTTTTCTGCATAGCTTAAATCGTTGCGTGGGTAAACGAATGGTTGACCAACGTTATATTTGTACGCCATTGCTGCAATGGTAGGCAACTTAGCAACTAATTTGATAGCACTGCGCTGACGTTGGTCTGCATCTGAGATATCTAAATCATCATGATAGAACGATGATAATGCACCAACAACACCACAAAGTATAGCCATTGGGTGAGAGTCAACGCGAAAACCTTGGAAGAATGCAGCGATTTTCTCGTGCATCATGGTGTTACGTGTGATTTCATCTGAAAATTCAGCATGTTGCTCAGCTGTTGGTAACTCACCGTTTAGCAATAAATAACATAATTCAATGTAATTTGAATGCTCAGCTAACTGCTCAATTGGGTAACCGCGATGTAGCAGTACACCTTTTCCACCGTCGATGTAGGTGATAGATGATTCACAAGAACCGGTAGACATAAAACCTGGGTCATAAGTGAAGTGGCCGTGAGCACCTAAAGTACGAACATCAATTACATCTTGACCAGCGGTACCCGAATAAATTGGTAGCTCGATTGGGTCGTGACCATCAATATGGACAGTGGCTTTTTTATCTGCCATCTATTTATCTCCTATGGAATAACAATTCTGATTGTTATGTTGTGATACTAATGTTAAGCAAATTCAGATCATTTTAACGTAAAACTAGGGTATAAAGTCAATTTTTCTTGGAATTATGCAAAGATGTATAATAAATATTCTGTAGAGATTAAATATTATACCATTGGCTAATTCGCAAGCGTCTCAATCTAAACAAGAATTGTAAAAGCGCGCACGGCCTTATATACTGTGATAGGTTTTACACCGTATCGTCTGTGGGTAAACCTTTTTTTACAACAAACAGAATGAATTAAGATCGGTTCGTTGAAAAAGCAGGTATACCTAGAGTGTGCCATTTGTGCATGTCGTGCAAGTGGATTTTATAAAAACAAAGTAGATGAGCTCCTTTGTGGGCAAGATGGGCAAGTAACTGTGAAAAAGCAAAGACCTGTAAATCTAGATCTTACGACTATATCGATGCCGGCAACGGCTAAAGCATCAATTCTGCACCGTGTAACGGGTGTTGCATTATTTTTCGCTTTAACCTTCGTCATTTGGGCATGGTCTGAATCTCTTTCTTCTCCTGAAGGTTTTGAATTAGTAAAGGGGCTGTTTAACGGCTTCGTTGCAAAATTCATCGCGTGGGGCACGCTTTCTGTGTTGGCATATCACCTAATCGTTGGTATCCGTCATTTGATCCAAGACATGGGTCATTGGGAAGAATTAGAGTCAGGTAACAGCAGCGCTAATATCGCGATTGCACTTTCTGTGATTGTAGCAATATTGGCAGGAGTGTGGATATGGTCTTAAATCAAGCAACTCTCAAGCGTGATGGCGTACAAGATTACGTTTCACTGCGTACAACCGCGTTAATAATTGCAGCTTATGCTGTATTTATCGTTGGCTACTTACTTCTAACTCCTGAGTTAACATTTGAAGCATGGCAGGGTTTGTTTTCTAACCTAGCTGTTAAAGCTGCGACATTGGTCACGCTTGTATGCATTATGGTTCATACAACTATTGGTTTATGGCAAGTATTAACAGACTATGTAAAGTGTTCGACATTACGTTCGGTACTTGGCTTCGTGTTAAACCTGATGGCACTTGCTTATGTAGCAATAGGCCTGTTTGTTTTGTGGGGTGTTTAAGTGAAATATCATGTCCGTGAATTTGACGCTGTTGTAATTGGTGCCGGTGGTGCTGGTATGCGTGCAGCGCTTGCAATTTCTGAATCAGGCAAAACGTGTGCATTGATTTCGAAAGTTTTCCCAACACGCTCTCATACAGTTTCAGCACAAGGTGGTATCACAGTTGCGCTAGGAAACTCGCATGAAGATAACTGGGAATGGCACATGTACGATACGGTCAAAGGGTCAGACTTTATCGGTGACCAAGACGCGATTGAATATATGTGTCAAACAGGTCCTGAAGCGATTACTGAATTAGAGAATATGGGTTTACCGTTTTCTCGTTTTGAAAATGGCCGTGTATATCAGCGTCCTTTCGGTGGTCAATCGAAAAATTTTGGTGGTGAGCAAGCAGCACGTACAGCGGCTGCTGCTGACCGTACTGGTCATGCACTATTACACTTGCTTTATCAGCAAAACGTAAAAAATAAAACCAATGTTTTCTCTGAGTGGTATGCGTTAGATATTGTTAAAAACGATAACGGTGATGTTGTAGGTTGTACTGCAATTGAGATTGAAACGGGTGAAATCACTTTCTTCAAATCAAAGGCCGTCGTACTTGCAACCGGTGGTGCAGGACGTATTTTTGCATCAACGACTAACGCACATATTAACACCGGTGATGGTGTTGGTATGGCAACTCGTGCTGGTATTCCGATGCAAGATATGGAAATGTGGCAGTTCCATCCAACGGGTATCGCGGGCGCGGGAACGCTTGTTACAGAAGGTTGTCGTGGAGAAGGTGGTTATCTTTTAAATAAAGATGGCGAACGTTTCATGGAACGTTATGCACCTAACGCGAAAGACCTTGCCTCTCGTGATGTTGTTGCGCGTTCAATGATGACAGAAATTCGTGAAGGTCGTGGCTGTGATGGTCCTTTAGGCCCGCACATTAAGCTGAAACTTGATCATCTAGGCGAAGAAACGCTGTATAAACGTTTACCAGGTGTTTGTGACCTATCTAAAACGTTTGCACACGTTGATCCAGCTAAAGAGCCAATTCCAGTTATTCCAACTTGTCACTATATGATGGGTGGTGTACCGACAAACGTTAACGGTCAGGTATTGAGCGTTGATGCTGAGGGTAACAATAAACTCGTTGAAGGTTTATTTGCGGTTGGTGAAATCGCTTGTGTATCTGTACACGGTGCTAACCGTCTAGGTGGTAACTCATTGCTTGACTTAGTTGTATTTGGTCGTGCTGCGGGTAACTTCTTAGGTGAGTACTTAGCAAATGCTGAAGTGACTAAGCAAGCGTCAAGCGATAACATCGATGCGGCATTTGCGCGTTATAATCGCTGGGAAAATTCGAGCAAAGGTCAAGGTGAAGATCCGGTACAGATCAAAAAAGATCTACAGCAATGTATGCAGTTAAATTTCTCTGTATTCCGCGAAGGTGACTCGATGGCTGAAGGGTTACAACAGCTGAAAGAGATCCGTGAACGCTTACAGCATGCTCGCTTAGACGATAAATCTACAGAATATAATACGCAAAGAATTGAGTGTCTTGAATTAGATAACCTGATGGAAACTGCATATTCAACAGCGGTAGCCGCTAATTTCCGTACTGAAAGCCGTGGTGCACACTCTCGTTTTGATTATCCGGATCGTGATGATGAAAATTGGTTGTGTCATACTGTATTTAACCCAGAAACGGAAGTTATGAGTAAGCGTGAAGTAAATTACGCGCCTAAGACTCGTGAAGCATTCCCGCCTAAAGCACGTACTTACTAGGAGCACAACGATGGCAATTTTAGAGTTATCTGTTTATCGTTATAATCCTGATGTGGACAATGCGCCACATATGCAGGAATATAAGCTGGAAGTAGAAGAAGGTCGTGACATGATGGTGTTGGACGCGCTTTTACTCTTAAAGGAGCAGGATCCTTCACTTTCTTTCCGTCGTTCTTGTCGTGAAGGTGTATGTGGTTCTGATGGTGTGAACATGAATGGTAAAAATGGCCTTGCATGTATTACGCCTATATCAGCACTACAAAAAAATGGAAAAGGCAAAATCATTCTACGTCCGTTACCTGGTTTACCAGTGATACGTGATTTAGTTATTGATATGAGCCAGTTTTACACTCAGTATGAAAAAGTTAAGCCGTTTCTTATCAATGATAAGCCAACGGGTGGCGAAGAGCGTCTTCAATCTGTAGAAGATCGTGACAAGCTAGATGGTTTATATGAGTGTATTTTATGTGCGTGTTGTTCGACTTCATGTCCTTCGTTCTGGTGGAACCCAGACAAGTTCATAGGTCCAGCAGGTCTTCTTCATGCTTATCGTTTCTTAGCAGATACACGTGATACGGCAACAGAAGAACGATTGGCTGATCTTGATGATGCGTTCAGCGTATTCCGCTGTCACAGTATTATGAACTGTGTTAGCGTTTGTCCTAAGGGCTTGAATCCAACTAAAGCCATTGGTCATATAAAATCTATGTTGTTAAATCGTTCGGTTTAATACATATTTAAACAGTAAGATGGCATGCATAGTATGCCATCTTGTTAATAATTAAATTTCTGCGCTAGAAAAAAGGGCTAATAAATGCACGAAGGTGTGATGAAGGCATGGCTAGAATCTTCGCATTTGTACGGCGGAAACGTAGCTTATGTAGAAGAGCTTTATGAAGCGTATCTTGACGATGCGACTTCAGTGCCAGAAGAATGGCGAGAAGTGTTTGATCAACTTCCTAAAGTTGATGGTGTGGATGTTGATGTTAAACATTCCGAGGTAAGAGCTCAGTTTAAAGATCTTGCTAAAAACAAACACAGAGAAGTAGTTGTTGCAGCAAGTGGCACATCAGATGCCAAGCAAGTTCGCGTGCTACAACTCATAAACGCATTTAGGTTTCGAGGGCATCAAAATGCCAACCTTGACCCGTTAGGATTATGGAAGCGTGAAAGAGTTCGAGATTTGGAACTCGAATATCACGATTTAACGGAGTCGGACCTAGAAAAAGAATATAACATTGGCTCTTTTGCTTCCGGTAAAGAGACAATGAAGTTGAAAGACTTATATTCGGCCTTGAAGACCACGTACTGTGGGTCTGTTGGTGCAGAATATATGCATATCACTTCTACAGAAGAAAAGCGTTGGTTACAACAACGTGTTGAATCTACCTTCTCACAGCCTAAATTTAGCAAAGAAACAAAACTACGCATATTAAAAGGCTTAACCGCTGCTGATGGCCTAGAGAAATATCTTGGTGCTAAGTTCCCTGGAGCAAAGCGCTTTTCTCTTGAAGGCGGTGACGCTTTAGTACCAATGCTTAAGGAACTGATTCATCGCGCTGGTGAAAGTGGTCAAGAAGAAGCGGTTATTGGGATGGCGCACCGTGGCCGTTTAAACGTTTTAGTAAACGTACTCGGTAAAAACCCACAAGAATTATTCGACGAATTCGCTGGAAAATATGGTGAATCAGCGGGCTCGGGTGATGTTAAATACCATATGGGCTTTTCATCTGATTTCGCCACAGAAGGTGGTGACGTTCATATGGCGTTGGCGTTTAACCCATCTCACTTAGAGATTGTTAACCCAGTAGTTATGGGCTCTGTTCGAGCGCGTCTAGAGCGTTTAGGGTGTAAAAATGGTTCTAAAGCATTACCAATAACTATTCATGGCGATTCAGCTATTGCGGGTCAAGGTGTTGTTCAAGAAACATTTAATTTATCTCAAACTCGTGCGTTTGGTGTGGGCGGTACAATTCGTATTGTCGTAAACAACCAAGTAGGCTTTACAACGAGTAAGCAAGAAGATGTACGTTCTACAGATTATTGTACTGACATTGCTAAAATGGTTCAGGCACCTATCTTCCATGTTAATTCTGATGACCCTGAAGCCGTTACGTTTGTTACACAGTTAGCACTTGACTTCCGTAATAAGTTCCACCGTGATGTTGTTATCGATTTAGTATGTTACCGTCGCCATGGTCATAACGAAGCTGACGAGCCTAGCGCAACGCAGCCTGTGATGTACAAAAAGATCAAAAAACACCCAGTACCACGTCAGTTATACGCGGACAAGTTAGCAAGCGAAGGTGTATTAAGCGCAGACGATGCTAAGCGACTTGCCAATGACTATCGAAATGGCTTGGATAATGGTGAGTGTGTTGTTGAAGAGATTCGTCCTGATACGAAGCATTCATCTGATTGGTCAAAGTTTGTAGGTCACGACTGGGATGTAGCTTACGACCCAACGGTTCCGGTTGAAAAACTAAAAGAACTGAGTGCAAAAATCTCTTCATATCCAGAAGGTCATAAAGCACAATCTCGAGTTAAAAAGATTTACGAAGATCGTAAATTAATGGCATCTGGTGAAAAGCCATTGGATTGGGGTATGGCAGAGACTCTTGCTTATGCAACGCTTGTTGATGACGGTGTTAATATCCGCATGACCGGGCAAGATTCTGGTCGAGGAACGTTCTTCCATCGTCATGCAGTTGTTCATGATCAAGCTGAAGGTAATACATATTTACCACTGCAAAATATCCATGCTGATCAAGGTAACTTTGAAGTTTATGACTCCGTTTTATCTGAAGAAGCTGTATTAGCATTTGAATATGGTTATACGACGGCAGAACCAACCTCGTTGGTATTGTGGGAAGCGCAGTTTGGTGATTTTGCAAATGGTGCACAAGTTGTATTTGACCAATTCCTAAGCTCAGGTGAACAAAAATGGGGCCGCTTGTGTGGCTTAACAATGTTATTACCACATGGCTATGAAGGGCAAGGTCCAGAGCATAGTTCTGCACGTTTAGAGCGTTATTTGCAATTGTGTGCTGATCACAATATGCAAGTATGTGTACCTTCAACGCCAGCTCAGGTATATGCGATGCTACGTCGTCAGTCTGTACGACCGTTACGTCGTCCATTGATAGTAATGACGCCAAAATCATTATTGCGTCATCCATTGGCTGTGTCATCTTTAGATGAATTGGCAGATGGTGTATTCCACAATATGATTGATGAGATTGATGATATCGATCCGGCAACTGTGGAACGCGTTGTATTTTGTAGTGGTAAAGTCTATTACGAATTGTTGCAAGAACGACGTAAATTAGAGCTCAACAATGTAGCGATAGTACGTGTTGAACAATTATATCCATTCCCTCATCAGGAGATGGATGAAGTTATGGCACGGTATCAGCACGTTAAAGATTTCGTTTGGTGTCAAGAAGAACCACAAAATCAGGGGGCGTGGTATTGCTCTCAACATCATTTCTGGGAAGCTATCCCGTCAGGTGCTAATCTTTCATACGCGGGGCGTGAAGCGTCTGCGGCACCAGCATGTGGCTATATGTCGACTCATACAAAAGAACAAAACGCGTTAGTTGCTGACGCCTTAACAATTAAAAATAAGGGATAAGAGATGACAACCGAAATTAAGGTTCCTGTTCTTCCTGAATCTGTTGCAGATGCGACAGTTGCAACTTGGCATGTAAGCGTTGGTGATACTGTAACGCGAGATCAGAACCTTGTTGATATTGAAACAGATAAAGTAGTACTAGAAGTTGTAGCTCCAGAAGATGGTGTTGTCGTTGAGATTTCACAAGCAGACGGAGCGACTGTTCTAGGTGAACAAGTTATTGCACTTTTAGGTGCAGCTGGTGCATCAGCAAGCGCACCAGCTCAGCAATCAAATGAACAACCAGCAGCGGCAGTAGCCACTACAGCATCAGAAGGTAACGAAGTGGACATCAAAGTACCAGTACTTCCAGAATCAGTAGCAGATGCTACAATTGCAACTTGGCACGTTCAACCAGGTGAAGCGGTAAGCCGTGATCAAAACTTGGTAGATATTGAAACCGATAAAGTGGTATTAGAAGTTGTTGCACCGGAAGACGGTGTAATGGGTGAACACATTCACGCTGAAGGTGATACCGTACTAGGTGAGCAAGTTATCGGTAAAATTAGCAGCGGTTCTGCAGCGCCAGCCACTCCAACTGCGGCGACTGAAGCAAGTTCAGCAAATGACGATAGCTCTGATGTATTAACGCCTTCAGTTCGTCGTTTAATCGCAGAGAAAGGCCTAGATGCTTCTGCTATTAAAGGCTCTGGTAAAAACGGGCGTATTACTAAAGAAGATGTTGATGCATTCTTGTCAGCACCGGCGGCGAAAACAGCTCCAACTAAAGCTGCGTCAACGCCAGCGCCTGTTGCTGATTTAGGTGAGCGTACACAAAAACGCGTACCAATGACGCGTTTGCGCAAAACAATTGCGACGCGTTTACTTGAAGCTAAAAACTCTACGGCAATGTTAACAACGTTTAATGAAGTTAACATGAAGCCTATCATGGACCTTCGTAAGCAGTATAAAGACTTGTTTGAAAAAACACATGACACACGTCTTGGTTTTATGTCTTTTTATGTTAAAGCAGTTACTGAAGCGCTTAAGCGTTACCCTGCAGTAAATGCATCAATTGACGGTGATGATATTGTGTATCACAACTTCTTCGATATCTCGATTGCAGTTTCTACACCTCGTGGTCTTGTAACGCCAGTATTGCGCGACTCAGATCAGTTGAGTATGGCGGGTATTGAAAATGGCATTCGAGATTTAGCAATCAAAGGCCGTGATGGTAAGCTATCAATGGCAGATATGACGGGTGGTAATTTCACAATTACCAACGGTGGTGTATTTGGTTCACTGTTATCTACGCCAATTCTAAACTTGCCACAAGCTGCTATTTTAGGCATGCACAAAATACAAGAGCGTCCAATGGCCGTGAATGGTAAAGTTGAAATATTACCAATGATGTATTTAGCATTGTCTTATGACCATCGCCTAATTGATGGTAAAGAATCGGTTGGCTTCTTGGTAGCGATTAAAGAGCTTCTTGAAGATCCAACACGTCTGTTGCTGGATGTATAAGCAAGCTGATTAGATATTAAGCTGTATGTTAGTCCATACAGCTTTTTTTTTGCGCCTTTGGTCTAACTAGGGTTTTCATAAGTACCCTTGGGATCTATACTAGGGGCGCATTTTGGGATAGCTGATTATTTGCATAAATATTCAGCTTTTTTAGTACAAGAAATTGGATAAAGCATCATGAATTTGCATGAGTATCAGGCAAAACAACTGTTTGCCGACTATGGTTTACCAGTATCTGAGGGTTTCGCATGCGATACTCCTCAGGAAGCTGTAGAAGCAGCTGCTAAGATTGGCGGCGACAAGTGGGTAGTTAAATGTCAAGTACACGCCGGTGGCCGTGGTAAAGCGGGCGGTGTTAAACTAGCAGATAGCAAAGACGAAATCCGTGCATTTGCTGAAAACTGGTTAGGTAAGAACTTAGTTACTTATCAAACGGACGAAAAAGGTCAGCCAGTTGCTAAGATCTTAGTAGAAAGCTGCACAGACATCGCAAACGAATTATACCTTGGCGCTGTTGTAGACCGTGCAACTCGTAAAGTTGTTTTCATGGCATCTACTGAAGGTGGCGTTGAAATAGAAACTGTTGCCGAAGAAACACCTGAGCTTATTCATAAAGCTGAAATCGATCCATTAGTAGGCCCTCAAGCTTACCAAGGTCGCGAATTAGGCTTTAAATTAGGCCTAAATCCAGTTCAAATGAAACAATTTGTTAAGATCTTCATGGGTCTAGCAAAAATGTTTAATGATCATGACTTTGCGCTTTTAGAGATCAACCCTCTAGTTGTGACAGACGAAGGCAACCTTCACTGTCTTGACGGTAAAATTGGCATTGATGGTAATGCGTTATACCGCCAACCTAAAATCCGTGAGTTCCACGATCCTTCGCAAGAAGATGCACGTGAAGCACATGCAGCAAGCTTTGAATTAAACTACGTAGCGCTAGATGGCAACGTTGGTTGTATGGTTAACGGTGCAGGCCTAGCGATGGGTACTATGGACATCGTAAACCTACACGGCGGTAAACCAGCTAACTTCCTAGATGTTGGTGGTGGTGCAACTAAAGAGCGTGTAGCTGAAGCATTTAAGATCATCCTTTCTGATGACAATGTTAAAGCTGTATTGGTAAATATCTTCGGCGGAATCGTTCGTTGTGACATGATTGCAGAAGGCATCATCGGCGCAGTGAAAGAAGTTGGCGTTGAAGTACCAGTAGTAGTACGTTTAGAAGGTACTAACGCTGAACTAGGTCGTGAAGTTTTAGCTAACTCTGACCTTGACATTATCGCTGCAGAATCTCTAACTGATGCTGCTGAGAAAGTTGTTGCTGCTGCGGAGGGCAAATAATGTCTGTATTAATTAATAAAGTTACTAAAGTAATCTGTCAGGGTTTCACTGGTGGTCAAGGTACTTTCCACTCAGAGCAAGCTATTCAGTACGGCACGCAAATGGTTGGTGGTGTATCTCCGGGTAAAGGCGGTCAAACGCACCTTGGTTTACCTGTATTCAACACTGTACGTGATGCAGTGCAAGAGACAGGTGCTACTGCATCAGTTATCTACGTACCAGCTCCATTTTGTAAAGATGCTATTTTAGAAGCAATCGATGCAGGTATTGAGCTTATCGTATGTATTACGGAAGGTATTCCAACACTTGATATGGTTGACGTTAAAGTTAAGCTAGACCAATCGGGTGTTCGTATGATCGGTCCTAACTGCCCAGGTGTTATCACTCCGGGTGAAACTAAGATTGGTATCATGCCTGGTCACATTCATAAGCCAGGTAAAGTAGGGATTGTTTCTCGTTCTGGTACTCTGACGTACGAAGCGGTTAAGCAAACTACTGACGCTGGTTTCGGTCAATCTACTTGTGTTGGTATCGGTGGTGATCCAATCCCAGGTACTAACTTTATCGACGTATTAGAAATGTTCGAAAAAGATGACCAAACAGAAGCGATCGTCATGATCGGTGAGATTGGTGGTACTGCAGAAGAAGAAGCTGCAGAATACATCAAGGCTAACGTGACTAAACCTGTTGTTTCTTACATTGCTGGTGTTACTGCTCCAGAAGGTAAGCGCATGGGTCACGCTGGTGCAATTATCGCTGGCGGTAAAGGTACTGCTGACGAGAAGTTTGCTGCACTAGAAGCAGCTGGTGTTAAAACTGTACGTTCTCTTGCAGACATCGGTGTTGCACTAAAAGAAAAAGCGGGTTGGTAATCACCAACTCTTGCTTAAAAAAGGTCCCATAAGGGGCCTTTTTTGTTGCCATTTGCTTTACAAAACATTACATTATACTAATACAAATTGATGAGTTGATGTAGTGGTGAAAGTATTTTTAGCAATGGTCGCTATGTTTGTTTGGTTGTCGTGTTTTCAACCAGTACAGGCGAGCGGAAATGACTTTTTGGAATTGGAACAACAAGTACTCAAATCACCAGAACTACATATTGAACTAGCAAACCGCTGGATTAATACGTCAAACTCTGCCGACACTGAATTTTTCTTAAGTGCTTTGAGCGCAAGAGCATTTTTTTTTGCCGGTCATATAGAACGTTCTAAAAAGGAATTTTCGCGCTTTTCTTCAACACTTAAGACGCAACAATTCTCTTGGGGGGCAGGGTACTGGTATTTATATCGAAGCTTTTTTGCTATTGAGCAGGGTCACTTAGATGATGCGAAGCGTTTAGTTAAACAATCTAAACGGGCATTTACGCATGTTAAAGACTCCGCTATGTTAGTTAGGGTTCAAGCTATGGAAGCTGTGATCTCTATTTGGCGAGAAGAATATAGTGAAGCGCTGAAATCTGTACAAGCGGCCCATGCTTATATCATGAGAAATGATATTGGAGATGTGAGTAAATTAGCTGTATTAGACAGCCTCACAGCTTATTATTCAACACTTAAATATCACCGGAAAGCCATCGAGTTTGCAAATCAAGCCAATGTTCTCGCTGTACAAACACAAAATGTATTGGATGGACTACCAATAAAATACAATTTGTGCATGGCTTTATTACGTTCTAAGCTTGTTGAAAAAGCCAGATCTTGTTATTCAGACATGCTCGTGAGCGCCAAACGCTTAACACTGCCACGCTATCATTTTTGGGCAAACGCGGGCCTAGGTAAGGTCTCTTTATTGTTAAAGGAGTATGATGAAGCCGTCGACTATTTTTTGCAGGCAAAAGAATTAGAATATAAAGCTATTGTTAACCCGGCACATCTCATCGTTTTGCATAACAACTTAGCCAAAGCACTGTCTTCGATGAGCCGTTATGCACAAGCACAAATCCATTTAAAAGAATCGCTGTCTATATTGGACAATTATCAGAGTCCTTTGAATAATAGGTACATGCGTAGAACACTTAAATTAAAAGCGCATGTATTGGATTTGCAGCAAGACTATATCGGCAGTATTGCGGTATTGAATCGCTATATTAGATTGCTAGAAGAAAATGAATTAGCAACGAAAGAAGTGTTAGAGCAAGAAGCGCAAAGTTTTTTTGAGGCGGAACAGCATAAATTTAAGTTAGCGCTGACAAATGAGAAACTCAAAGCACAAGCGGCGAACCTTGCTGAATTAGAAAAAGAAGAGCAATTGAGTAGAGCGTATATTTTTATTGCCTTTTTGAGCTGTATTAGCATCGGTCTTTTTGCTTATTTACAACGTAAAGCGAGCTTAGTTAATCGTAACTTTGCGTATAGGGACCCGTTAACTGAATTATTCAATAGGCGATACTTTCAAGAGCATATTGATAAGTTGTCCCACCAAAAGCAGTCATTTAGTTTAGCCATGCTAGATCTTGATTATTTTAAACGAATTAATGATGTATCCGGACATGACATCGGCGATGAAATACTCGTACGATTTGGTCAGCATTTAAGGTCTCATTTTCGAGACGACGCTGATGTAGTTTGTCGTTATGGGGGCGAAGAGTTTGTTGTGGTGTGTCAATTTATGGATGTATCACAGCTAACACAAAGGTTAGAGATGCTTCAGGCAGTATTGAGAGAAAATTTATCTCATGATAGTGAAGCGGTCACGTTTAGTGCGGGTGTTGTAAATAGCTCAGATTACTCCAAAGATACACTTATCAAGGCGGTTGATGAGCTAATGTATCGCTCTAAGAAGTTAGGAAGAGATAAGATCTCTTCCTAACTATACATTAATGCTAATATTGATAACTAATATGCTGGAAAAAACGAATGTTAATATCTTGCTTCTGCGGAGATATCGCTAAAGAGGATGTGAATGTTTTGACCATAGATTCAACTTGATTCATGAATTTACCATAGCCAACATCTTTTTTATCAGAGGCTTTGGCTACAACCACAAAATGCATTGTGTCGACTAAACCATCCGATTGCCAAATAGATTTAATTTTTACATCACTATTGTCAATATTGAAGCTTAATTTTTGTAATTCACAATTTCCGTCCGACTTATCCGTTCTACTGTTTCTGATTATTGGCAATCGTCCATTCGCAACAAAAGCAGAGTGTGTAAGATGTTTATTGGTACATGCAGACAAAAATAGATCTTCGATGGTTTTGTAAAACTGTGAACAGTCGTCACTGAGTAATAAGTGTTGATATTCAGTTTTAAGGGAGCGGGTCACAGGTATGCTAAATGTGGCATATGTCATTTCCGAGTGGTCGGCTGGTAATGTGCAATTTCTTGCTTGATACCGGGGATATAAACTGCGTAGCTTATATCCATAACTTTCTTTATTACCTTTGGATTTAGCAAAAACGTCATAGGTTAAATGTTGATGGTCTCGAACCTTAAATGTCACATTCTTGAATGTTAGGGCGTTATGTAATGCGTCGAGCGTTTTGGTTACTTTGTTATGAAAATGCGCCGCATTAGCTCTAATATCATCCCCAGTGGCTAGAAATAATAGCCGTATCTTCTTTGCTGCGGTGTCATCATGGTAGTAAGTTTTATGGGCTTCATGGTATTGTGGGTTGTAGAAAAATAGAATTTGCTTTTCTGTTTGCAAGCAATGTGATTCTTCGTGAAACCGCACAATGGGCAGCTTATCATTGGCAATGAGATGTACATTATGTAACTCGTATTCGTCACATAATGCAAACAGTTGTCGGGCTATACGTTCGTAGCAACTTTTTAGGTTATCAAAGCAATCGTAAAATTCATTTTCGGGTTTAAATTCAGCCAATATATATTGGTTATTACGCGCATTAGCGGGAATGTAAACGCGGTTTAAGTTCATTGAAGCCATGTTGAATATCCTTAAGTTACTTCGTTCTATGCTGCGCACTATATAGACGTTTTATGACTTTTTTATTGCGCTAGAACAAAAATTGTCATGAATTTGGCTAAGTTCATTGATCACGAGTACTTTTGGACCAATATTCTTTAAACTAAGGAAAGGATTTGCTGTAAGTTGTCGAAGCTTTTTGTAATAATGCGCTGATATAGAGCGCTAAATTTTTGAGGAATGCATACCCATGGCGGAAACAGAGAATCGCCCATCAAACTTTATTCGAAATATTATAGATTCTGATTTATCTAGTGGTAAGCACCAACAGACGCACACGCGTTTTCCACCAGAACCTAATGGCTTTTTACATATTGGTCATGCTAAATCGATCTGCTTGAACTTTGGTATTGCACAAGACTATAAAGGTCTGTGTAATTTACGTTTTGATGACACAAACCCAGAAAAAGAAGACATTAATTACGTAAAGTCAATCCAAGAAGATGTGTCTTGGTTAGGGTTTAAGTGGGATGATGAAATATGTTATTCATCTAATTACTTTGACCAATTACATGGGTACGCTGTTGAGCTGATTGAAAAGGGACTAGCGTATGTTTGCTTTTTATCGCCAGAGCAAGCCCGCGAGTATCGTGGTACCTTGACTGAAGCTGGCAAAAATAGCCCACACAGAGATTCGGCTGTTGAAGACAATTTGGCATTGTTTGAAAAAATGCGCAATGGTGATTTTAAAGAAGGGGAATGTGTACTTCGAGCTAAAATTGACATGGCTAGCTCGTTTATGGTTTTACGTGATCCGATAATTTATCGTATTCGTTTCGTACATCATCATCAAACGGCTGATAAATGGTGCATTTACCCAATGTATGATTTTACGCACTGTATTTCTGATGCACTTGAAGGGATCACCCATTCTTTATGTACCCTAGAGTTTCAAGATAACCGCCGTTTATATGACTGGGTACTAGATAATATCAGTCTTGAGTGCCATCCACAGCAAATAGAGTTCTCGCGACTGAACCTAGAGTACACCATTATGTCCAAGCGAAAGCTTAATGACTTAGTCGTTAATAATCATGTTGAAGGATGGGATGACCCACGTATGCCAACCATTGCTGGTTTACGTCGACGAGGTTACACACCGGGGTCAGTGGTTGAGTTTTGTAAGCGTATTGGCGTTACCAAGCAAGATAATATGATTGAAATGGGTATGTTAGAGGCTTGTATTCGTGATGATTTAAACGAAAATGCACCACGAGCAATGGCTGTGTTAGATCCTATAAAGGTGGTTATTGAAAATTATGATGCTGACAAAGTAGAGCAATTAGTTGCACCAAACCATCCATCGATCGAAGAAAAGGGTACACGTGAAGTGCCATTTACCCGAGAATTGTTCATTGAACGTGAAGACTTCAGAATTGAAGCGAATAAAAAGTTCAAGCGATTAGTACTTGATAAAGAAGTTCGTTTAAGAAATGCTTATGTTATTAAAGCAGAGCGTATTGAAGAAGATGCTGATGGAAACATTACAACGATTTTTTGCTCTTATGATCCTGAGACGCTAGGTAAGAACCCAACTGATGGTCGAAAGGTGAAAGGCGTGATCCATTGGGTTTCTGCGTCTGAATGTATCGATGCTGAGGTGCGTCAGTACGATCGTTTGTTCAACGTACCTAACCCAGCAGCGGCAGAAGATTTTTCGCAAGTATTGAATCCAGATTCACTCAAAGTTATTACTCACGCAAAGCTTGAACCGTCACTTGCTAATGCAATTGCTGAACAAGGATTCCAGTTTGAGCGTATGGGGTATTACTGTAGAGATAATAAATCTGACGCGTTAGTGTTTAACCAAACGGTTGGCTTAAGAGATTCTTGGGCAAAAATAGAAAACGCTTAATAATATATTGTTTATAAAGGCCGAACTTTTCGGCCTTTTTTATGCCCGAAATTGTAGCTGATGAAAATATCAAACTTATCTAAAGCAAACATTAAGTCGATAAATAATTTCTATATTAATGAGCAGCAATCGATTTATCTGCTGTCTCACCACGATGCCAAGAAGCATCGCCAATGGCTCAATATCTGTAAAAAGCAATTAACCGTATTAGGCTATGAGTCGGTAGAATTAATCGGCTCAGGCGCATTTGGTTTTGTGTTTGGGGGAGTGAGTACTGACAGTCAACAATGGGTGTTTAAATTTTCTCGTATTACGTTGGCACAAAGTGTACGTGATAGGTTAGAAGATGAAGCGTATATGCTGTCGCAAATTGATAACACCATGGTTCCAAAATTTTTGGCTTTTGAGCGTGTTAAAAAGCAGGGGATTTTGATGATGGCACGTGCTAAAGGTGAAGACTTAGAAAAGGTATCACTGAAACGCGGCTGTTTTGAGCCTAAAGAATTGGTAGAGCTGGCATTGTTGTTGCGCAATGTGTTATTGGATTTAAGAAATCATCGTAATGGGATTTTACCACAACCCATTGTTCATGGTGATATTAAGCCTTCTAATATCGTATGGGATGAGGTTTCGAAAAGCTTTTCATTAGTCGATTGGGGTAGCTCTGTCTATGCGCAAGTAGATACAAATGGGGAACCTGTTGCTAGCAATATTATGGACTTAATGTCGTCCGATGTAGCGGGTACCAATGCGCGTATGGGTGATGTGTACTTCATTGGCGATGAGCAGATGCAAGGTGCTCAATCGTCTCCACGCTTTGATGAGCAAGGCGTGGCATCAACCATTTATGCATTAGCCAGCGCTCAGTCATGTCGATTTGGTGAACAAGTTATTCCTGCAAAGAGCTTGGGGTTGCCCCAGGAGTTTGCGGCGGTTATTGATGCCATGCTGAGTAAAGATAAACAAGAGCGAGACAAAGCCGGTGACTATTTTATGCAGCATATGCCTAAGATAGCAAAGTCTTATTTACCTGTATTAAATGTCGAAAAACCAAAGTCAAATATTCCATTTTGGGTCACTAATACGAACGATCATCCGGATACTGTTGTTTATAGTTCAAGAAAAGAGTTTTTACGCAGAGCTGACCATAACCATCAATTACATGATATCAATGATGCCCAGTTAGACCGGTATTATAAGGAGTTTTTATTTGATACAGGTGACACTGAAAAAGCATTTTTAGCATCAATAAGCCGTTTAGCAAAATACCCTTTAGTCGGTGGCTTGAGCTTTCATTGGAAGGAAGATTCTTTGTATGTTGAATCGAGTTTAATTTTGCATGATGAGACATTAAATAACGCTTTGACGGATGCGATAAATGCGACTGTCATGTTGGCGCAAGGGATAACGCAAAAGGGGTTGTTTAAGTGTTGCTTATTTGATGCACGTCAAACCATCCAACTAGAACGAGATGATACGGGGGCGTTTATATTTGATACCTTGCCTCAGCTGCACTATTCAATGGTTGACGTTGCAAGTAGTGAGGTAACTCGTCCTCATAGTTATTTTGAAGACGGTAAAGATCCAGACGAACAGCTACAATTGCCGAAAAGCATCATTCAATGTGTATTTGAGCTTAACCAAATTCACCATACAGGGTGTATTATATTTGAGTCATTGCCTAATAGATTGAAAATCCATCATTACTATCGTTTGTTAGACGCCAGCCAGGAACAAAAATTTGAGCTCCTTCTTGCGCGGATAATGCAATACGCGATGAGTATTGATGATGTAGGTGTAGCAGGGTTTATGAAGCTGCCCTATAAAAATACCAGAGAGTTCGATTTGTGCTTGGAGCAACCAGTCAAGTATTACCCTAAAAACCCGAAACAATATGCGTGAAAATTTGCGATGCAAATTGCGACTAATTATTTCTTAAAATGATTATTATATATAATTCAACTGGCTAGACTTTTATTAATTTGGCATGCCGTTTGAATATAATAAACTAGCACATTCACTTCTCCAGGCTTTGTTGCTAGTAGTTAGGCACTTCTTTTATGAAGTGCTTTTTTTTTGTATGAATATAGCCGTTGTCAGTCTTCACACGATTGCATATTTTTCTATGTATATCTTATGAATAAAATTACATTGAATTTACTTTATTTTTATTACACAGTGACAAAATAATGTTAGATAAGTACGATTGGGGCTGCTATGGACAAGCAACAACGACAAGAAATACTCACATTGAGTTGGACCATGACCAAGTAGAGCAGGCTATTTTACAACATAGCGCTGCTTCAAATGATGCAAATTGGCATGAGAAACAACGATTACTGTTGGCTGATATGGCATTACACCTTTTGCAAACTGCACTTAAACCAGGTGATTTACATTATGATAAGTTGGTAAGCAACCTAAATGGTATTTTGAGTTTGAGTGATGACTTTATTGAACATGTGAACTTACGCTCGGTGTCTGATAGTTTGTATGCGACTCATGCGCAGAGCAGTGTTGATTGACAGCCCCTAGAAAATGATTTTGGTAATTTGAAGGTAGGAAGTGGTGAAAATTCCCAGTCAACTTCGAGAAGTGTTAGGCACCCATCAATCTGGGATAGCTTTGAGTTCAATAGGGTTAATGACCTTATTTGGGTGTTATGTTGTGTATGTACTTTTTGTTCGACAACATTCGTTACCAGATGTCGCTTGGTGGCAGTTGGCCATTGGTGATTTGTTGATCATTGATGTGATAGCTGGCTGTGTGGCCAATTTTACTAAGGGAACTAACGATTATTATAAAGCTCGTAGCCAGTCTCGCTGGGTGTTTATTGCGATTCATGTCCATATTATTGTGATCGCATGGGCCTACAATATTGCACTCAATGAAAGCGCGATTATATGGGGCTACACTGTCGTAACAGCAGCAATATTAAATACATTATATGGTCACAAGTCACAGGCGCTCATTGCAATTGTGTTTGTTTTATTAGGGGCAGGGGTGATTGCATCGCTATCATCACCGTTATGGTTTCAGTGTATTGCTGGCTTGTTTCTAGTTAAAGTATGTTATGCATTTTCAGTTGATCATTACGTCAATGACGTTCTACAACACGAGCATCCTACGAACCCATAAAAACCTGACATAATATCGGTTTTTATGGGTTCGTAGTTGTTGTGCAACAGCAAGAGAACTGATCAATGAAGTGTTATTCTTCTGGACGATACGTTTTCTTTTGAATATATACATAGGCATTAATAAACGCATTTTCTTGAAACTTTTTTAGTCCCGTATCGGCGAAGTCAATTGGTACTGGGTTGCGCTTCAATTGCTCTTTTACTTCTGTTGTCGACAGTAAACGTACATCTAAATCTGCAATTAGCTGTATTGCTGCTTCCATTTTAAAGCCTGTGGCGCTGCCGGCAAATTTACCTTTTGGCATACGTTGGCGAATTGCCACAGAGTCAACTTGATAGTCTTGCATAAGTTTGGCGAAATCAAATTGAAATTTTTGCATATCTTCAGTATCTAAGCCTACATTGCTTAGCGTAAAACGAGTTTGGCGAATATCACGAATATCGAATACGTCGTTTTCTTTGGTTAGCAAGCATAGTAGAACTTCGCTACCTGCTATTTCAACGCCACATGTTCTCATTAGTCTTTCCAGTTTATATAAAATTTTGAGCGATTATAGCAATCACTTTACTAAATCAAAAGATTATAGCGTTACCTTTATTGCAATTGCACTATGATCTGAATAGCGAATATCTTCTTCATCTCTTTTTACATCTAAATGGCCATCATAATTATGGTAAGTTAAAGTTTTAACTGTTGGATTAATTTGGTTGGGGTTAAACACTTTGGAGGTCAATATATAGTCTAACACATTGCCTTTTCCGCGATAAAAGTGCGTCGGGGGCTTTTGGTCAAAAGTGTGGTTATTATCGGCAAACAAATAACTGTCAACTAGACCGACACTTTCAAATGGGGAGCTATTGTGTATTTGTGGGGGGAAAGTTTGGGTCATAAAAGATAGAGCTGGACTATGCAGATGGTCATTAAAGTCTCCCATTACCAAGGTTGCGCAGTTTTGTTCGCGTTGTGTTTTTAGAGCGTCATAATAAATAATAGATGCCTCTAACGAACGGGAGATTTGTGATTGCATAGTACCAACCGTTTCATGTAAAAGAGTCAGTAACGGATCTCCCTGCTCGGATTCGCCAAGCATGTGCGCCATTGATAAAACTCGCTGGGACTTGAAGTGTACGGCATAGCACATAATAGGACCTATGCCGTCAAGCTCAATTCGGCATTTAATGGGGGTACGATTAAATCTAAACTGTTGTTGGTTATTAAGATATTCGAGTAACTCTGGACATGGTTCAAGTGCTTCAACACTGGTAAATGGGAGTTTAGAAGCAATAGCGACGACTGGGTTAAATAAAACCGTTGGATACATGCTGTCTGGCTGAGGCATGTCCACAACCGCGAAATGAATAAGTCCCAGATCTTTACAAAGAGTCTCAAGTACCTCAACACTAAAAACTTCTTGAAATACAATTAAAGTCGGGTTGATATGTTCGATAAGCCCTGTGATGAATTGGGTCTTGGATTGCCATTGCGTATCGTTATAAGTTTCATGAAGTTGATAAAATGAGAATGGAGGTGCTGTGAAATTAAGCAAATTTAGTGACGCGAAGCAATATTGCTGAGAATGTGCCATGGAATACCTTAATATTTTTACTACTTATACTCAAATTGAGCAGAAAATTTGCATTTAATGAATCAATTTTAGTCTTTCTCTTGAATTTCGTCACGGGCGCAGTCAAAATACTTGCTGGTTTGAAAGACCTCAAACACAATACAGGTACATAACTTGTGTAACCCAATGCTTATTCGTAAAAGCGTTGTTAGGCACATTTAATTATTATTAATTTTTTATACATGTGATGCATCGTAGGTGTCACCACTGTAAATAGGACATATCATGCCAATTATTACGCTTCCTGACGGCAGTCAGCGTACTTTTGAAAATCCAGTTTCTACTTTAGATGTAGCTCAAGATATCGGCCCTGGCCTTGCTAAAGCCACTATTGCTGGCAGAGTGAATGGCACGCGAGTTGATGCGTGTGACATTATTTCTGAAGACGCAAGCTTAGAAATAATAACAGCCAAAGATGATGATGGATTAGAAATTATTCGTCACTCATGCGCTCACTTAATCGGTCATGCAATTAAGCAATTATTCCCAGATGTGAAAATGGCCATCGGTCCCACGATTGACAATGGCTTTTACTATGACGTTGATCTGGATCATTCATTAACGCAAGAAGACTTGGATGCAATAGAAAAGCGCATGTTAGCGCTTGCAAAAACGAATTACGATGTTGTTAAGAAAACGGTTTCTTGGCAAGAAGCGCGTGATGCGTTTGAAGCACGTGGTGAAAATTATAAGATTGAAATCTTAGACGAAAACATCGATAAAGATGATAAGCCCGGTCTATATCATCATGATGAATATGTTGATATGTGTCGTGGTCCTCACGTTCCAAATATGAAGTTCTGTCAACACTTTAAAATAATGAAAGTTGCGGGTGCATATTGGCGTGGTAACTCTGAAAATAAAATGCTGCAACGTATTTACGGCACAGCTTGGGCAGATAAAAAGCAACTTAAAGCATACTTAAAACGCCTAGAAGAAGCTGAAAAGCGTGATCATCGTAAAATTGGCAAAGCACTTGATCTGTGGCATTGGCAAGAAGAAGCGCCAGGCATGGTGTTTTGGCATAATGATGGTTGGAGCATCTATCGTGAACTAGAAGAGTTTGTTCGTGAAAAACTACGCGAATATAGCTACGAAGAAGTCAAAGGTCCAATGATGATGGACCGTGGTTTATGGGAAAAATCAGGTCACTGGGATAAATATTCCGATGCGATGTTCACAACTGAGTCAGAAAAACGTGAATATGCTATCAAGCCGATGAACTGCCCAGGCCATGTACAGATATTTAACCAAGGCCTTAAGTCATACCGCGATTTACCGTTACGTATGGCCGAGTTCGGTTGTTGTCATAGAAATGAGCCCTCTGGTGCATTGCATGGTTTAATGCGTGTACGTGGTTTCACACAAGATGATGCGCATGTATTCTGTACAGAAGATCAAGTGATGGATGAAGTTTCACAATGTATTAAGATGGTTTACGATACATACGAAACATTTGGCTTTGAAAAAATAGTTGTTAAGTTATCAACGCGACCTGAAAAGCGTATTGGTGAGGATGATATTTGGGACAAAGCAGAACAAGCTCTGGCTGAAGCATTGAAAGTCAATAATATTGAATTTGAATATTTACCAGGTGAAGGTGCTTTCTACGGTCCAAAAATTGAATTTACCTTATATGATTGTTTAGAGCGAGCGTGGCAGTGTGGTACAGTGCAACTAGATTTTGCATTACCAGGTCGATTAGGCGCAACGTATGTGGCTGAAAACAACGAACGTAAAACGCCAGTTATGATCCACCGTGCAATTTTGGGGTCTATTGAGCGGTTCATTGGTATTTTAACCGAAGAGTATGCTGGTCTATTCCCAACCTGGTTAGCACCAAAGCAAGTGGTAATTATGAATATTACCGATAAACAAGCTGATTATGTGCACGAAATTGTACAAAAATTAAATAAACTTGGAATTAGAGCCTGTGCTGACTTGAGAAATGAGAAAATAGGCTTTAAAATTCGGGAGCATACTTTAAAACGTATACCATATCTGCTTGTTGTTGGAGATAAAGAAGTAGAACAACAAGAAGTAGCTGTGAGAACGCGCAAAGGTGAAGATCTTGGCAAGTTCTCGGTTGATGATTTTGTTGCCCATATTAGTGCAGAAATTAAAGACCGTAAGTAAATAAAACCTGTGTGTAGTAGTAACATATTAACTACACACAATATATTTTGATATTCTTGGAGGAACGTACCATTAGAGGCGGAAAAAAAGGGCAAACTACAGCTCAAAAAAATCGTATCAATGAAGAAATAACAGCGAAAGAAGTTCGATTATCTGGTGTAGAAGGCCAGGAACCGAAGATCATGTCGTTAAGAGAAGCTCAGGCGATTGCTGATGAATTAGGTGTGGATTTAGTTGAAATAAGTCCAAATGCTGAACCCCCTGTCTGTAAAGTGATGGATTACGGTAAGTTCATTTTTGAAAAAGCAAAATTACAAAAAGAACAGAAAAAAAAGCAGAAGCAGATCCAAATTAAAGAGATCAAGTTCCGTCCAGGTACTGATGAAGGTGATTACCAAGTTAAGTTACGCAACCTAAGAAAATTCTTAGAAGCGGGCGATAAAGCTAAAATCACTATTCGCTTCCGTGGCCGTGAAATGGCACACCAAGAAATCGGCATCGACTTATTGAACCGTGTTAAAGGCGATTTAGAAGATTTAGCAATTGTTGAGTCTTTCCCAAATCGTGTTGAAGGTCGTCAAATGATAATGATGATGGCCCCTATTGCTAAAAAGTAATAGATACGGTAAAATGCGCGCGAATTTAATACAGGTTTAAAGTGCCTCTGGCCACCTGTATTGACCGGTCTTAAAGAAAGGGGCGACCCTTCACCGGAATATGGTTGTAAGTTAGGCCTTTCAAGTGATGGCAACATCCGCCTACTTATATTTGTTTAAGCAATACTATTGGAGTTATTGCAATGGCTTATAAGCTAAAATCACACAGAGGCGCAGCGAAGCGTTTCAAGAAAACTGCTTCAGGCGGTTTTAAGCGCAAGCAGTCGCATCTTCGTCACATTCTGACTAAGAAATCATCTAAGCGTAAGCTACACCTACGTGCTAAGTCTATGGTTCATAAAAATGACCTTGGTCTTATCAACCGTATGTTACCATTCGCTTAATAGAGGATATCAGAAATGGCAAGAGTTAAACGCGGCGTTGTCGCACGTGCACGTCACAAGAAAGTATTAAAACAAGCTAAAGGTTACTATGGAGCACGTTCACGTGTTTACCGCGTAGCGTTCCAAGCAATCACTAAAGCTGGTCAATATGCATACCGTGACCGTAGAGCTAAGAAACGTACATTCCGTCAACTATGGATTGCACGTATAAACGCAGCTTCACGTCAAAACGGCCTATCTTACAGCCGTTTCATCAATGGCCTTAAAAAGTCATCGATTGAAATCGATCGTAAGATCCTAGCTGATATCGCAGTATACGATCAAGTAGCTTTCGCAGCACTAGTTGCAAAAGCAAAAGAAAGTCTTGCTGCATAATAAGTTTCGTACTTATTATGTGAAAAAGGAGCCTTGAGCTCCTTTTTTTGATCCATTTATTCTGTTTGTTTATCGTATTAAATTCGATGGGTCAAAGTAGTGAAAAATGACTTCTTATTTATTTTTAAGTAACACTTTATCTAGCATATTTGTACTAAGTAGCCGTTTTAAGTAGCCCATGAAGTACGTTGGGAAAGTGACATAATAGCGAGGTTTGGCTTTTTTGGCTGTAAACGCGTGTATTAACTTGTTGTAAACAGCATCGGGACCAAGCGTAAATGGTTGTGGCGCTGAGTTTGATTTTAAACGGTCCAGCTGTTTTTGATAACTAGTAGCGTGTGCACTGTTATCAATGTCAATATTTGTCATAAAGGCATGTAAAGCATTTTCTCTAAATTTAGACGTTATTGGTCCAGGCTCAATTAAACTCACTTGAATATTTGTTTGTGCTAACTCCATTCTTAACGTGTCCGCCAGTCCTTCAAGTGCAAATTTACTGGCATTGTAAGCGCCTCTGTAGGGCAGTGCGACTAAACCTAATACTGAAGAGTTATAAATTATTCTCCCTTGTCCACGGATTCGCATATGTTTGATGGCTAAATTTGTTAGTGTGTGCCATGAGAAAAAGTTCACTTCAAATTGCGCCCTTAGTGCGTCGGTTGGTAAGTCTTCTATAGCGCCGGGTTGCCCATAGGCGCCATTATTAAATAGCGCGTCTAGTTCATTGTTACATAGCTCAAGTGCGCGTTTAAAACCTAATTGAACACTGTTTTCATCGCAAAGGTCCAATAAAATGGCGGTGAGTCCTAGGGCTGTGAGTGCATCAACGTCTACTTGCTTTTTACAAGCCGCAATAACATTAAACCCTTCATCATGTAATCTCTTGGCACAGTAGTATCCAATACCGGATGAAGAGCCGGTAATTAAAATTGATTTCATATTAAACCGTCTTTATTTTAGCTAAAAATGCCTAAAAAATGTGAGCAGCATGTTATTAGCTGCATATTTTTGTTGAATCACCGCACATTGTAAGCTGTTAATTAAAATATTGATATAATTGCGCTATTCAGGCAACTATTTAGAGAGCGCATCATGATTGCCAGTATTATTATGTTATCCGCAGCAATGAATTTGGATGCACATTTACCACCTTTAGAGACTTGGCAGGGACAAAGCCTACAGCTAATTCAACAAAAAGGGCCGCTAACAACTGATTTTGAACTTAGTGGTGGGGTAACGTCACCAGACTATCAGTTAACGATGGCATTTGTGGACCGTTTAGTTGCTGCCAACCCAACGCAGTTTAAGGCAATTAGCATTGGTCAAAGTCAGGCCGGTCGAGATATTAAAATGCTGGTCGCATCAGAGCAAGGTACGTTTAGTGCGACAGAGATCAGCACTAGCGCTAAACCCACGTTACTTATTCAAGCAGGTATTCACGCTGGTGAAATTGATGGGAAAGATGCTGGGTTTATGCTGTTACGCGATATTGCTACTGGTAAACGCTTAGATATATTAGAAAAAATTAATATTTTATTTGTTCCCATCTTAAATGTGGATGGACATGAGCGACGAAGCCCATTCAATCGCATAAATCAGCGAGGTCCAATTGATATGGGCTTTCGAACTAATGGTAATAATTTAAATATTAATCGAGATTATACGAAATTAGATACACCAGAAGTGCGGGCTGTATTACAAGTGATTAAAGCGTTTGACCCTGATCTATATATTGACGTTCATGTGACGGATGGCGCTGATTATCAATATGATGTGACGTATGGGTATAACCCACAATTTGCAAGTGAATCCCCTCTTGTCGCAAAAGTATTGGATACGCACTTTAAACCACAAATAGACGCCGCGCTAACTCAAGCAGGCCATATTGCAGGCCCTTTGGTGTTTGTAATGGACAAGCAAGATTTTAAACAAGGGTTAGCAGGTTGGGTAGCAACACCTCGTTTTTCAAATGGCTGGGGTGATTTGGCTAGTGTACCAACTATTCTTGTTGAAAATCATTCATTAAAACCTTACAAACAAAGGGTTTTGGGAACATATGTTTTTTTTGATGGTGTAGTGGATGCGTTGGCAAAGGGTCACAGTGCATTAGAAAAAGCCATTGATATAGAGCATGCAACGAGGCCAAAAGAAATAGTAGTACGACGTAGTTACGCTAAACAGCCTGATCACATACCGTTTAGAGGTATTGCATATAAGCAATTTGATAGTGCACTATCTGGTCAAGTGGAAGTGAAATATTTAGGTCAACCTAAATTTTATGATGCGCTACCAATATATTGGCAGAAAACAGTCGAGAAGAAGGTAAAAGTGCCTGCTGCATTTTATATTCCCCCTGCATACCCGAATATTGTAGAGAAACTACGGATTCATGGTATCTCCGTGGAAATTGTTAGCACGGCTGAAAGTAAAGGGGGACTTAAACAAGCGAAAATTACTCAATATGAGTTCGCTAAATTGCCTTTTGAGGGACGTTTTAGAGTAACGGCTGAATTCGATTTGAACGAAGTTGAGAAAATGCCTTTAACAGGATGGTACCGCATATCTACAGATCAGGCTAAGTCTGAGTTGGTGACGCATTTATTACACCCTGAAGCACCTGATTCATTCTTTCAGTGGGGGGAGTTTAATACCATATTTCAACGTACTGAGTATGTTGAAAATTATGCACTGGAACCTTACGCTCGTTCTATGTTAAAAAGTAATCCAGCGATGGCACTTGAGTTTGATAAAAAAATCCGAGAAGATGAATCATTCGCCAATGATGCTAAAAAAAGGTTATCGTGGTTATATGAAAAAACGCCGTTTTATGATCAGGCGTACTTAAAATATCCAGTATTAATTGAACTAGGAGAGTAAGGTGCACGTTTTAACTGTCCCAGTTACCTCGTTTATGCAAAATACTCGGTTCATAACATGCCAAAGCACAGGAAAAAGCGCGGTTATAGATCCGGGTGGAGATGTTGATAAACTGCAATCCGTTATTGCGCAGAATAAGCTAGATGTAGAGGCTATACTGTTAACTCATGGTCATTTGGACCATGTTGGTGCTGCAGATCTTTTGAAAGCAGCGCTCAAAGTAGATATTATCGGCCCACACAAAGATGAAACATTTTGGTTTGAGGCCATTCCAATGCAGGCTCAAATGTTTGGTTTCAAGCCTAAGCAGGCATTTTTACCAGACCGTTGGCTAACGGCAGGTGATGTAGTCAAAGTGGGTAAACTCGAGCTTGAGGTACGCTTTTGCCCAGGTCATACGCCGGGGCATGTTGTCTTTTATGAGAAATCGTCGAAGACAGTGATTGTTGGAGATGTACTATTTAAAGGGGCTATAGGCAGAACCGATTTTCCAAAGGGAAATACGGAGCAACTAAAAGAATCTATTCGGAAAGAATTATTTTCTCTTCCAGATGAAACTATCGTGATGTCAGGACATGGCGAAAACACAACGATAGGGTACGAGAAACAGAATAACCCATTTATGAGTGGCCGTTTTGGCTAAGGAAATGCAGACAAGTATTCATTCTGTATGTATAATTTATCTAATTTACTTAAATTTAAGAAAAATGTATGTCTTTAAATCAAGTTGACCGCCAAATATTGGCATTATTACAGCAAGATGCAAGTTTATCTACTGCTGAAGTTGCCGACAAAGTCGGGTTGTCTCAATCGCCGTGTTGGCGTCGAATTGCTAAACTAGAGCAAGACGGGTATATAAAAGGGAAGGTCGCGCTACTCGACGAGAAGCAACTTGGTTTTGATATGCTAGTGTATGCACATGTGCGTTTATCTAATCATGGTAGAAATAATTTATCGGAGTTTGAACGATTAATTATGAGTTATGATGAAGTAACTGAATGCTATACGATGGCAGGTACAATGGACTTTATGCTCCGCATCATTTCGAGAGGAATAGAAGGGTATGAGCAGTTTGTTAGAGACAATCTACTCAATTTAGAATATGTTCAAGAAGTCCATTCTAACGTCACCATGACGTGCGTAAAGCGTACGACGGCACTTCCACTATAACCCTCTGAGAATATGACCATGATATTGTAATATCAATGTACTGACTATTTACTATAGTCATACTTCATCATTTGTTAAAAGCGCTGGATTTTGATAGAATCCAGCGCTTTTCTGTTCGTTGTAAATCAAGAGGATATGAATGTTTAATTTAATCGGCAAGGCGCCAAGCTCTGCTAAAAATGACATACTGTCTGGTTTGACTGTTGCGCTTGCATTAGTCCCAGAAGCTGTTGCTTTCGCATTTGTAGCGCAAGTTGACCCATTAGTAGGCTTATATGCTGCGTTTATTGTCGGTTTAATTACGTCAATATTTGGCGGTCGTCCAGGTATGATTTCAGGTGCTACAGGTGCACTAGCGGTTGTAATGGTCAGTTTAGTGGTAGAGCACGGGGTTGAATATTTATTTGCCACAGTGCTATTGATGGGGGTTTTACAAGTCCTTGCTGGGGTATTTAAACTAGGTAAATTTATCAGGATGGTACCTCACCCCGTGATGCTTGGGTTTGTAAATGGTTTAGCAATTGTCATCTTTTTGGCACAATTAGGTCAATTTAAAGTAATGGATGCTGAAGGTCAATTACAATGGATGCAAGGTTCCCCATTACTAATAATGGCTGGATTAGTCGCTTTGACTATGGCTATTATTCAATTCTTACCTAAATTAACGACTGCTATTCCTTCTTCTCTTGCGGCAATTCTCGTCGTTACTGGATTAGTTATTGGGTTAGACCTTGAAGCTAGAACAGTGCTTGATTACCTCAAAGATATGTCGGGAGATATGAATGCAACTATTGCAGGTGGTTTCCCTGAGTTTCATATTCCAATGGTGCCTTTTAATTTCGAAACATTTAAAATTATTTTCCCATATGCACTTATTTTAGCTGCAATTGGTTTAATTGAATCATTACTTACATTGACTCTTATTGATGAAATTACTGACACGCGGGGTAATAGTAACCGTGAATGTATTGGTCAGGGGGCTGCTAATATGACATGTGGCGTGTTTGGTGCAATGGGAGGCTGTGCAATGATAGGCCAATCTATGATTAACATTAACTCGGGCGGTCGTAGTCGATTGTCGGGTATTACAGCTGCATTGTTATTGCTTGGGTTTATTTTATTTGCAGCAAGTCTAATTGAAATGATCCCATTAGCTGCGCTAGTAGGTGTTATGTTTATGGTTGTACTCGGTACTTTTGAATGGTCTAGTTTCAGATTAATGAAACGCATACCAAAAACAGATGCATTTGTTATTGTACTTGTCTCTGGTGTGACAGTTGTAACTGACTTGGCAATTGCAGTGTGTGTCGGTGTTATTGTATCTGCATTAGTGTTTGCTTGGGAACATGCGAAGCACATATACACAAGCAATTACATTGATGAGCAAGGTTCTAAAGTATATGAATTACATGGCCCATTATTTTTTGGCTCTGTTAAGAACTTTAGTGAGCTGTTTGATGTGCTGAATGACCCTGCTGATGTTATTGTAGAGTTTAAGCACAGTCGTGTTTCTGATCACAGCGCGATAGAGGCAATTGATAATTTAGCCGAAAAATATACTAAAGCAGGGAAAAAGCTGCATTTGAGACATTTGAGTCAAGATTGCAAAGACTTGTTAAACAAAGCAAATGATTTAGTAGAAGTAAACGTAATTGAAGACCCTAAATATAAAGTAGCGTCTGATAAACTAGCGTAAATATTAGCATTTTCTAAAAAGGCACTTTTATAGTGCCTTTTTTATTTGCGTCGAGCCGTAAAAATTCTGAGACTATCGGTAGTGATTAAAAGGTTATCACTGATATATAATTAAATTATTATGATAGGAGTTAATTACACTGTTGAAATGGCAAGCATTAGTCGATAATCGACAACGTTTTTTTTGGGTTCTTCAAATTGCTGGCTGGTTAGGTTACGCGCTAGTTAACTATATAGGGTCCAAAGTATTTGAGATGAGAGATATTTATGTCTTCGTGATCGTACTCAATGCTTATGCAGGGTGTCTTTTAACTGTGCCTATAAGGTATCTTTACCGCAGAATTTGGAACGCTCCTCCACTTATTCTTATTTTAGTGGTATTTAGTGCGTCTTATTTTACAGGTACTTTATGGGCAGTAATCCAAAAGTTTAATTTGTGGGAAATTTATCGTCATGGCTACCGTCCCACTGAGTGGTTTTACTACTTTCAGCAAGGGCTCGACTCGGTTTACATCGTACTATGTTGGAGTGGCCTATATTTTGGCGTTAAATATTATCAATTATTACAAAGTGAACGACAAAAAGCATTAAAAGCGAACACAATGGCCCATGAGGCCCAGTTAAAAATGTTACGCTATCAACTAAATCCACATTTTTTATTTAATACGCTCAATGCTATCTCTACGTTGATTTTGGTAGAAGAAAACAAAGATGCAAATCAGATGGTAGCAAGATTATCAGACTTCTTACGATATACCTTAAACACTGACCCTATAAAAAAGGTACCGTTAGAGCAGGAACTCCATGCGCTGATGCTTTACTTAGAAATAGAGAAAGTGCGGTTTGACGAACGACTCAGTATTGATGTTGATGTAAGTTCTGAGGCCAAACAAGCATTAGTACCAAGTTTAATACTACAACCAATCATAGAAAACTCGATAAAATATGCGATAGCACACCTTGTGGAAGGTGGTAAGTTAGAGATAAAAGCTCAGGTTTTTGCAAATGAACTATTGTTAGAAGTGGGAGACAATGGCCCTGGTGCAGAATTAAAAAACGGACAATTACAAAACGCACAAGGTGTTGGGATTGCCAATACGATTGATAGGCTAAAAACACTTTATGAGAATAACTACTCATTTGTGTTATCGCATAACGAACCGAATGGCTTGAAAGTAAACATTCGAGTTCCTTTTGAAAAGGCTAAGAAGTAATGAGCAAAATAAGAACGTTGATTGTTGATGATGAACCGCTTGCGCGCAAAGGGCTTGCTGTTCGCTTGAAGTCGTTTCCAGAATTAGAGATAGTTGAGTTATGTAATGGTGGTGAACACGCAATCGCTCAATGCCAAGAGAATGATATAGATTTAGTTTTTCTAGATATCCAAATGCCAGGAATGAATGGATTTGAGGTTGCTCGAACTTTAAGTGAAAGCATTAAGCCTCTACCTGCAATTGTATTTGTTACTGCATTCGATCAATATGCTGTGCAAGCATTTGAGATCCATGCTTTGGATTACATTTTAAAACCCGTTGATGACAACAGACTAAGACAGGCGGTGGAAAAAGTGCAAAGTTATTTGAAGACACAACAAGACAACGTACATAAGAAAAAGCTAGCGAGCTTTGTGGCGGGAATAACAGGTAATAATTGTGAAGAGATCCTAAAAAAATTAGCAACAGGGGATACCCTAGTTGATAAAAAATATCCAGAGTCGATTGCTGTAAAAGAGCAAGGTGAAATTGTTCGGGTATCAACAGCGAGTATCCAATGGGTAGATGCAGCAGGAGATTACATGTGTTTGCATTGTAGCGATGGTCAAACCCACATATTGCGTAAAACCATGAAAGAACTAGAGCAAGAGCTAGATCCTGCATTGTTTGTTCGAGTTCACCGTTCTGCAATTGTAAATACAAAACAAATTAGTAAGTTAGTTACACAAAGTAGTGGTGAATATTTACTGGTTTTAGATAATGGACAAGAGCTGAAAGTAAGTCGTAGTTATAGAGACAAAGTAAAAGCAGCGTTGGCTAGTTAAGATAAGGTAGCCTCATTGGAAGCTACCTTAGAAAACTATTTATACGGTGACAATTTTCATTGTGTTGGTTGCACCGACAGTTTCCATTGCATCACCATGCGTTAGTATTACCGTATCGCCTTTTTCAAGTGAGCCAGCTTCGAGCAATGTAGCGAGTGCATCGCGGACCATTGATTGGTCAGAGCAGGTGGTCGAATCAAAATAGACAGGATAAACACCGCGATAGAGCGCCGTTTGTCCGAGTGTAGTTGCGTGGCGAGATAATGAATATATAGGTAAACCAGAACTAATACGAGACATGAGTTTCGCCGTTTTGCCAGACTCAGTAAGCGCCACGATAGCTTTAACGCTATCCAAATGGTTTGCGGCGTACATAGCTGACAGTGCGAGCGTCTCTGACGTGTCAGAAAACATACTATCTAAACGATGTTTTGATACATGAATTTCGGGTTGTGACTCTGCTCCTAAGCAAACTCGAGCCATAGTTGCGACGGTTTCTTCAGGATAATCACCAGCAGCTGTTTCCGCTGATAGCATCACCGCGTCAGTGCCGTCAAGTACAGCATTTGCTACGTCCATCACCTCAGCACGTGTTGGCATAGGGTTATCGATCATTGATTCCATCATTTGTGTCGCAGTGACAACCGTACGATTTAACGAGCGAGCACGGCTAATGATGAGTTTTTGTTTGCCAACTAATGCAGCGTCGCCAATTTCAACGCCTAAATCTCCACGGGCAACCATCACTGCATCAGATGCAAGTACAATATCATCAATATCAGCTTGCGTAGCAACAGCTTCTGCACGCTCTATTTTTGCCAGAAGTTGTGCATTTGAACCTGCTTTTTCAGCCAAAGAGCGAACATAGCGCATATCATCGCCACTGCGTGGGAATGAGACCGCTATATAGTCAACCCCAATTTCTGCTGCTGTTATCAAATCTTCCTTATCTTTGTCAGTAAAAGCCGGTGCTGTCAATCCACCACCTAAACGGTTGATACCTTTGTTATTTGATAGCACGCCACCAACTGTAACGGTAGTATGCACCAGAACGCCATCAATTGAGTCAACGGTAAGTTGAATGAGGCCATCATTAAGTAACAATAGATCACCAGGTTTGACATCTTGAGGAAGTTCTTTGTAATCAATACCAACTGCATCCACAGTACCTTGACCTAACTCCATCTGCGCATCAAGTGTAAATTTAGCACCAACCGCAAGTGTTACTTTACCTTCTTTAAATGTTGAAACTCGGATTTTAGGGCCTTGTAGATCAGCTAAAATAGCAACATGATTTCCAAGTTCTTTGGCAATTTTACGAACGGCTTCAGCTCTATCTTTATGATCTTGTGCTACACCGTGGGAGAAGTTTAATCTAACAACGTTAGCACCCGCTCGGATAATTTTTTCTAGGTTGTTATCACGGTCTGTTGCCGGTCCAAGGGTTGCTACAATTTTTGTGCGTCTAAGCATCAGGATCTCCTGTCGACCTACTATTTATAGGGTTGTTTAAATTCGTGCCTATCGATAATACATGATTTGCCTTGCTACTGAACAAAACAATGTATTCATCACATGATAAAGATCGTGTGTATAAAGATTTGCTCTATAAACTCTTTTTTACACTTCAATTAAATTATATGATCTGTATTACATCATTATGACACCGGTGTCAGTGTTGGTCAATCTCTGATATTCAGACAATATGAGTTTACATCTGTTGTTTTGTTAGTCGAGATAAGAAAAATCACAGAATTCGAAATTACTCATTTAAAAACTAGTGATGGTATTTGTACAAAGAAGCGACTACAACAGTCATATAATGAAAAAAAAGCAGATTAGCAAGGACATTTAACCTGACTTTGCTATTAATGCGTGGTCATGCGCTGGCTTCTTACTAAAGCTAGGGTATAATGCGGCGCGAAGTAATAAATTACTCACAATTTTGTAGTTACCGAGGAGGAAACTAAATGCAAGTTGCATTAGTTGGTTTAGGCGTGATGGGTAAAAACCTAGCATTGAATCTAATTGAGAAGGGGTTAACGCTAGTTGCCTATGATAGAAACCCAGACGCAGGTGCTGAGTTAATTAGCTGCGCCCAATCTATGGGCATGGCTGAGCGCTTACACATAGTTTCAGATCTCGGTGATATGGTCAGACGACTAGAAACACCTCGTTCAATTTTACTACTGGTCCCAGCTGGTGAATTAGTTGATCGAGTGTGTGGTGATTTGATTGAAGCGGGTGTGGCAAAAGAAGATATTATTGTCGATTGTGGTAACAGTAATTATAAAGATGGTATTACTCGTAAGTTGAAGTATCAAAATAAATTTGAGTTTGCGACGATGGGGATATCAGGTGGTGCTGAAGGTGCACGTCATGGCCCTGCTATGATGGCGAGTGGCTCGGAAGGTGGCTGGGAGCGCGTAGAACCTTGGTTTGAAAAGGTTGCTGCAAGTTATAACGGCGAATCTTGTTTCGCACGTGTTGGACAATCTGCAAGCGGCCATTTTGTTAAAATGGTACATAATGGCATAGAGTATGCGTTGATGCAGTTAATTGCAGAAATGTATCAATTGCTGCGCCATGGCACAGGCCGTTCACCTAAGGAAGTGGCTGAAGTATTTGAGTCTTGGTCTGAAGGGGCACTCAATAGTTATTTATTGTCAATTTCCAGTCATATTTTACAGTTAGAGACAGATCGAAACGAAGCATTAGTTGATTTGATTGATAACAAGGTGGGTGCGAAAGGTACCGGTCTTTGGACTGCACAAAATGCACTAGAGCTGGGGATTGCAGTACCATCATTAGTTGCTGCTGTTCAAGCGCGCCATTTGACTAATACAATCGATACTCATGCGGCAAAAGAAATGACTTATGCAGCAAAAGGTACGATTAATATTGAAGTTGATCTTGAGGAGCTTAAGCAAGCATTTTATTTAGCAAGCCTACTCTGTTATCGCCAAGGTTTAGCACTGATAAAAGGCGCATCTCGTGCTCATCAATGGAAAGTTGATTTAGCAAAGACATTACAGACTTGGCGCGCTGGTTGTATTATTCGCGCTGATTACCTAGATGATGTGGCGCAAGGTGTTGAGTTCATTGATGATTTAGATTTAGAGGTGGCGGCGTTACGTAAAGTGACAGGCTTAGCAGTATCAAGCGGCTTAGCGTTTCCTGTATTATCATCGACACAAACCTACATTGCGACATTAAGCACACCCAGTAATGGTCACTTAGTACAATCGCAACGAGATTATTTTGGTGAACATGGCATTAAAACTCACGATGGTGAAATTTGCCACTTGACAGACTTAGTGGACATAGCAGAGAAAGTTCGCTAAGAAACTTGCTTAGTTTAAAATGAAAAACCGGTTTTTTAGACCGGTTTTTTATATCTCCAATCTGTAAGTTAATGTCAGATAAAACCGTGATAACACAATATGCGTTTTTTGAATAGTAGGTAATTTTACCGGTTAGAACGGTCATTCACGAAGTTAATTTTTGAACAAATAAAACTCAAATTGCCGATAGTCGATATATTGTCCTTACTAATGTATGACTGTGCTCGCGTAACCATAGATGTTATTGAGCATACATTTTGCGTTACTGCTGCCAACACCATTTTGTCAGTTATGGCGTTCAATAGGTAAGGGAAGGTGAGCCGTTTTTTATAGCAAGTTCTCGGGCGAAGCAACTGCAAGTTACCCGAGCTAAAAGCGTCCATTGTAACAACGCACAACAAGTAAAGTGAGTGGGTTATCGGGCAAACGGATCTGGGTTTATTTTATCTACGTACCATTTTCCTTTTTTTCGTAGCAGCTTCACGCTTCGCATATCATCTACTTGCTCTCCTCTGAGCGTACCTGTAAAGACCATATTTATATTAGCTGTCTCACCGTATTGTTCTCGTAAACTCTGATTCGTCATGTCCAATTCTATGGTAACTTGATCAAACTGCATATTAACGAGGTTTCGCGTGAACTGTTTTGCAGTTCCATATGAGCGCATAACACGTGCCAGACGTGGCGTTGCATTCTTGGCTGCTCTTTCTAAATTATTATGATTATACAAAGCATCAAAAAAAGCGGTGGCGGTGTAGCCAGGAGAGCTTGATTCACCAGTTCCTTTATTATCTTTTCCGCAACCAGATAAGAAAACCAAGGCACAAGTTAAAATTATCGTTAAATACTTCATGGTGGTGTCTAACTAAATCTATTTATATATCAGTTTGTCTTTAAAACATGGATATGTAAAGAGCGATACGGTGTATGAGTAGATAAATTCTCTTAGATCGGTATTTTGTATTAGTCAAAGAGATTATTTTCAATAACAACAGCAAATTACCTGTTTAAACATTGTCATTATTTTAAAAATAAAAAAGCTCGGTGGAATCCGAGCTTTGGGTTGGGATTACTTAGTGTTTATTAAGTTGCAGATGTTTTCTGTAGCGTATCCTTTTTACTAAACCATTTGTTCTTGAGTGCCTTAATATCTTCAAGAACAACATATTGACATGGAATAAGTATTAGGGTGATTACAGTCGCAAACAATACACCAAACGCTAAAGAGACAGCCATTGGAATAACGATTTGCGCTTGTAAACTGGTTTCGGTAATAATAGGCACAAGTCCAATAAATGTTGTTAATGAGGTTAAGAGAATTGCCCTGAAACGTTTGCAGCCAGCTTCTACAACCGCTTGCTTAATCGTTGCGCCTGCATCTCGAGCTTTATTCACAAAATCGACCATGACCAGAGAGTCATTCACCACAACCCCTGCGACAGCTATAATTCCAAAGAACGACAAGCTACTCATGGTCATACCCATAACCATGTGACCAAATACTGCCCCTACAACACCAAATGGGATAACCGACATGATCAGGATTGGTTGAGAATAGGAGCGTAAAGGAATCGCAAGTAATGCAAAAATGATCATCATTGAAAGTGCAAAATCACGAATTTGCTCTGCAACACTGTCCATTTCTTCTTGAATTCTGCCTGCTACATTACTTTGTACACCGGGGTAATTAAGCAGCAATGATGGCAGATACTCATCACGTATTTCTGTTGCAATTTCAAATGGCTGGGCTTGATTTGTATCTACAGAAGCCCACACGTTAATAGTACGTTTTGCGTTTTCTCGACGAATACGATTCACACCGTCGACGAGTTTTACATTTGCGACTTCAGCGAGGAGTACTTCTGCGCCGGCTGGTGTAACGATACGCACATCTTGAATGTCACTGATTGAATTGCGAGACTCTTTCGGATAACGGATCATCACTTTGATTTCTTCACCGTCACGTAAAATACGCTGAGCTTCTAATCCGTAGTAACTAAAGTTTACTTGGGAGGCTACGTCTGCAAGTGTTAATCCCATGCTATAAGCCAAAGGCTTCAGCTCTAGTTGTACTTCATCGGTTGCACTTTGCATCGAATCATTGACATCACCGACACCTGTAATCGTATTGAGTTTTTCGGTGAGCTTTTCGGCAACTTCTTTCAATTGTTCTTTATCTTTTCCCTCAAGCCTAAAGCTAATGTCACCATCATCTCGGCCGCCATTCATTATGCTGTCGCGAATATTCAGGTTCTTCACACCAGGCAGTGGGGGCATTTGTTCGCGCCACATGGCACTTAGCTCAAATGTGTCAATTGGACGCTTATCTGGTTCAACGAGAATAGCCATGATATTTGCATTGGTACGGCCTCTGAGACTTACAGATAAGTCACGGATCATACCTTGTCCATATTTTTCTTCAATTTGCTTATCAACATCAAATAAAAGCGCTTCTATTTTTTGTGCTGTTTCAAGTGTGGCACTTTCAGATGAGGATAAATTCATTTCAATTGAAATTTCGGGGAAGTCATGAGGAATCTTTGGGTTCGCAACAAACTTAATGAAGCCTCCTGCAAACATGCCAGCGCTCACGATAAGAATTGTTAAAAAGCCGACAATTACTGTGTAGCGGTAGTGAATGCAACGCTCGATAAAAGGGCGGTAAAGGTTTTCAATAAAGTTCTTAAGGGCGCCATCTAAAAGTGCTCGAAGTCGATGAAAGGGATTTTTAGGGTTGCTAGGCTTATCTTTCATCGCGGCTAAGTGTGCAGGTAAAATAAGCTTTGATTCAATTAAAGAGAAAATTAAGCAAAGTATAATTACGCCACCAATGGCTTTAGAAAAAGCAGCAGCAGGGCCGGTCGCTAGCGTTTGTGGTAAAAATGCCGCAACAGTGGTTAGTACACCAAATGTCGCTGGGATCGCAACACGCTTCACGCCTCGAACAACGTTATCTAAACTATGGCCATGTTCCTCAATTTCTGAGTGAACGGATTCACCGACAACAATGGCATCATCTACCACAATCCCGAGTACCAGTATAAATGCAAATAATGAAGCTAAATTTATTGTGACATCTAGCGCGCCCATTGGCATAAATAAAAAAGCACCTAGAAACGAAACAGGTAGCCCCATCATAACCCAGAACGCCAGTCTAACGCGTAAAAATAGTGCCAGCATCAGCATGACCAGCAAACCACCCCAGATCATGTTTTCAACCATCATATTTAAGCGGCCATCAAGATAGTAAGTTAAATCAATGAAAGGTTCTAGTTCAGCATCTGCGGGTAAGGTGGTATTACGTTCAGCTAGGTAGCTTTTTATAACATTGGCAACTTTACTGATATCTTGATCTTTTGAAGCACTTACTTGGTAAATGAGAGAGCTTTTACCGTTGTACTTTGAATACTGTAACCCTTCTTCAAAGCCGTCATTGACGGTTGCCACATCACCCAGTTTAATTTGCGCACCATCGGCTAACGTGATCAATGGTAAATTTTCAAACTCCGAGCCTCGGTATGCTTGATTCTCAACCCGCATTGATATGTAGCCGTTGTCAGAGCGAATTTGACCAGCAGACATGTTAGCGGAGAAAGCTGAAACAGCGTTTGAAATATCTCTAAAGCTTAGTCCATATTCGCGTAGCTTATCAGGACTAACTTCAATGCCAATTTCGTAGTTGAGACCACCATTGAATTCAACAAGGTTAACACCTGGCAGGGCAAGCATCTCGTCGTGTAATGTGTTACCTAACTCTTTGAGCTCGGCCCGACTTAAACTGCCATTTAAAGCAAGCCACATGACTTCCTGTTCAAACTTGTCGTAACGAACAACAGGGCGCTCCATACCAACAGGAAAGCTAGATATGGAGTCAACTTGCATTTTTACTTCATCAAGTACTTCTTGAGGGTTGTACTTTTCTTCGACTTCGATCCATGTTTGCGACATACCACGGTTGGAATAGGTGATCAGCCGTTTGATACCTTCGAGTCCTTCCATTGACTCTTCAACTTTTATCGTGATGCCTTCTTCGACTTCTTGAGGTGCAGCACCAGGATAAACAGCTTGCACACTTAACCAGTTATTTTCGAATTGAGGGAACATTTGCTTTCTAATTGAGAAAGCAGTGAGGATCCCGCCAACCAGAATAAAAATCATTAATAGGTTTGCTGCAACAGGGTTACGTGCAAACCATGCGATAATGCCTTTTTCGGATGGTAATGACATAAGTTACTCCTCCTTAAGAGCCAATTGTGTTGTTGGCGCTTGATTAGCAGCATCTTCAATACGTAATTGCATGCCGTTAGCAGGGTACTCTAGTGCAGACGTGATGATTTTATTGCCATTAGAGAGACCTGCATTCGCAATAACCATTCCATTACTTTCTCTAATAATTTGAAGCGATTTGAAGCTGAGTGTTAAATCATCGTTAAGTGTCGCAATTTGACCATTTTTGACCAAGTGGCGAGGAACAGATACCGCGGACTGGATAAGCTGCCCCTCAATTTTTGCATTAATATAGGTGCCAAAGCGAAGCTGTTTGTCGCCAGAACTGTAAGGGACATCTACTTGCGCAACCAAATAAGTCATTCGGCTTCGCTCGTCTATGACGCCTTCATTACGGACAATCCTACCTTTCCAAATAACGTCTTTGCCCGCAAATTTCGCGGCGAGTGACACCTTTGAATCTAAGCCATTGTTGACTAAATATTGTAGCTCTTTATCAGCAACCGGTAGTCTTACCTCAGCAACTGATGTTGCATTGAGTACACCAAACTGATTTCCCGGACTAACGACACTCCCTAAACTGATTTGTCGACTGTCCACAATGGCGTCATAGGGTGCCTTTATATAGGTCCGTTCTAAGTTGCGATTTGCACGCTTTTCGCTGGCTTGTGCAGCTCTGTACTGCGCTAGTTTGTCAGCCAATTGCGGCTTTCTGAGATATAATTCAGATGGAATGGTTTCACTGGCATTGTTTTTTATCCGTTGCCATTCCGTTTTTGCCACATGCGCCTGAGCTTGTTCAATTTCAAGGGCTGAATGCGCTTGGGCTAAATTAGCTTGTGCTTCAATGAGCGCCGCTTCATAATCATTGGGATCAATGCGCGCTAATACTTCACCAGCTTTAACAAAACCTCCTCGCACAAATTTCTCTGAGATTTGAATTATTTGACCACTGACTTGGGCAACGAGTTCAGTACTATATTTCGGTTTTACAATACCGTATGAGTCAACAGTAAGTTGCATGGGGGCAACTGAGACTGATTCAATTTCAACAAGTGGGTGAATGATTTTTTCGGCTTTTTCTTCTGGTGATTGTTTCATTGCAGAAAATGCTGCTGCAACGCCAATTCCTGTAATGAGTACCGCAATCGGTAATATAATTTGTTTTTTACTAGCCACGTTATAGTCCTTCCTACTATTAAAACACGCAATATCAATGACGGCTGATATCTTTACCTATTATGATACGACAATAGATGTTTCTAGGTGTTTAAAGTCTAAGGTAAGTTGTAACAAAGCATTGCGATAACAGAAACATTTTTACATTTACAGTATCAGTATCAGGCGTATGGCTTCTTTGAGCGTGATACCTATTTAACCTCAGGTTTGGATAAGGGTTTTGAAGTAGAAAATGTTTTTCAAACAAACTTACGGACAATCCAATGATGATATTTTGTTCAATATCAAGGCGCTTTTATGCAGTAATAGCGGGCTATTACAAATGAAAGCAACGCCGAGAGTGAGAAAAAGAGCTTTATTGGGCAAATTCGCTTATCCAGAGCTGAGGTTATTTAATGAATGCTTTTTGGTTGTGCAAGACTGATTGCATTACAAACTCGCTGCTTTGTAAATATGGTAAATGATTTCACTGGAAACCACGGCTAAATTTGCATGTAGGGTTAATTATTTTAACTGCAGCAGGAATTGGTGCTTAATGTACAGTTAAAGTGTTAAAATCACTCTATAACAGTAGCCTATACGATTGCTTTCTATCGTGTCGCTAAATTTAGTAAGGAACCCACTTGGCAAATTTCTCTACTCATATAACAGCAAGTACAGTATCAAGCGCCATGCTAGGAACAACTTTATTGGCATCACACATTGTGACGATGTCAGAGAGTTTTCTGCTTATATTGATAGGCGCTTTGTCTGGATTGTTGCCCGATCTTGATGCGGATGATTCAACATCGATAGGATGGCTATTTTCTATTTTAGGCTGTGTGCTTGCTGGTGGTTTTATTGCGACTTACCCATTATCATCATTACTGTCGGTTTGGCTTTGTGCAGGCGGTATTTACGGCCTAGTTTGGTTTTTAGTCAAACCAATATTTGAAAGTATAACGGTGCATCGGGGAAGTTTACATTCAATTTTAGCTGTACTTATGTTTACGCTACTTGGATGTGTTTGTGCACTTCAGTTGGGGGCCACGTTGAGTTTTTCACTATTGGTAGCACTGTTTGTTTTTTTTGGTTCTTTAGTACACTTGCTTTTAGATGAATGTTACAGCGTCGATTTAGCTAACAATCGTATTAAGTCTTCATTTGGCAGTGCAATGAAGATTATTGATATTCGTTACCCCTTTATTGCGTTGTCGCAGTTAGGTCTGGTAGGGGCTGGCTATTACTACCTTTATCAGCACTATACACAGATACCCACAGTGGTCGTAAATTGGTATGAGAAATTAATGCAGTTAACCATCGTACCCAGTTTCTAGGGTTATGATGACTCTTCACTACATACCATCAAATGATCGTGAGATAAGCGTAAATTGGGGGTATATAGTTGATTAATATAAGGAGTGACCTTGGCTAAAAAATTTTATGTCGTTTGGCAAGGGCGAGAGCCTGGAATTTATACTAATTGGGCACAATGCAAAGCCCAAGTGGATGGCTTTTCAGGTGCTAAGTACAAGTCTTTTTCAAGCCAAGAAGAAGCCGAGTCAGCCTTTGGAGGCAGATCAATCCCACTGCGTGAGATTAAAGATATTTCATCCAAAATTACAAAAAAGAAGCTTAGTGCTTTGTCACAAGCGCACATTGATCAAATGGCTTATGATATAAAAATTTTTACCGACGGGGGTTGTGAACCAAACCCAGGGGAAGCGGGAACAGGGCTAGCTGTTTATGAAAATGATGTACTTAGTGAACTATGGTACGGGCTTTATCAGTCAGTCGGAACGAATAATACCGCTGAATTACGCGGGTTAAATCAGGCTTTGTTGATAGCACAAGAGAAGTTATCAACAGGAAAATCTGTGGTTATTTATTGTGATTCAAAATATTCAATTGATTGTATTACTAAGTGGGCAAGTAAATGGGAGAAAAAGGGTTGGACGAAGGCTTCTGGAGAAATAAAAAACTTAGATATTATTCAACCTGCGTATGCACTTTATCAGACACTTTTATCGAAGATCGCGATATATCATGTGAATGGGCATGTAGGTATTGAAGGCAATGAACTTGCCGACAGAATGTCTATTCTGGCGATAGATTCAAAAGATGAAGGCTTATGCCGATATAATAAAAATGTTGATATACCAACTATATTGGCTATGCGCACAGGATAAATATTTTTAAGGCGCCTGAATTTCAATATCTCTATTTTCAATAACTCGGTGTAATGTGAACGGTCGCATGTCGACTATTTTCAGCCGTTATGAGCATAACGAAGGGGTTTATTTTTTTAATATAATGGGGCTGATTTTAAGTCGTGATTATACCGTCACTTTGATATATCTATTGTCACAATGAACGTGCAACTGCCAAACGAAGGGTTTAGTGGCCCAAAAGTGATTTTTATGACGTGAACGCCCAAGCAATGAGTCAACTTTCTTGTGAGTTTTTTGCAATTATTGATTGTTTTGCTTGTGCTTTAGATGTATGAATAAACCCATGTCATTGTTTACTATAGGCAAATATGCACTGAGTCGTATGGGGGGATTAATGCAAAATAAGTTGCTCTATTATTCTAGAGCAACTTATGGTTTGTTTTATATAACAGGGAGTTTTTTAAATTCTATTAGAAGTCTAGATTTACGCCTATATAGCCAGAGCGACCTAGTATAGCCCAACCATTATAGGCTCCACGTGAAGTAGTCCAATGGTCGCCGCCATTGTTATCTGTAATATTGTTGATACCTACATAAACAGATGCCATGTCAGTTAGTTGATAATCTGCGCGAATATTGTGAATACGAGAGTGTGACGGAGTATCACTATCACGGAAGCTTTCAGCCTCATCATCATCAAATCGACCTGACGTTTTAAATTTGAATGTCCAACTTAGGGTTAAATCATCCAGTGTATATTTAGTAACGAGGTTAGACGCCCACTTAGGTCGGCCTAATTGACCGGCTTCGTTATTCGTTTCAGCGGTACCTTCTGCTAAATCTTGAGTCGTAGTTGAGTCTTCATATAATCTGGTTGCCTTGAAATCAAATGACAATGCATCCCAGCTATAATATAACTCGAAATCAGTTCCTCTCACGCGGCCTTGGTCGAAGTTTAAGCTCAGTGGGCGAACATAATCTACGTCGCCATTGTCTTTTCGAGTTACTAGGTTACAGAACATATTATCAATGGAGTTTGCTGCTAAATCTACGCAGTTTTCCATAACGTCTTCACCGTCAAACTCAGATATTTTATCTTTTAGCTTAATATCAAAAAAGTCAACCGAGAGTGTTAAACCTTCAAGTATTGAAGTGGGTGTATATACCAAGCCAACCGTCAGTGTATTGGCTTTTTCTTGTTGCAGGTCAGCGTTACCCGAGTTTCTGACTTCTCCGCGAGTTGTTTTAATATTCGAGTTCCAACCTGCTGGAATACCGTATAGTGCACAGTTTGCTTTACGGCGCCCATCAGCAGGGCCGCCATCTATATTTGATTCATCACAAGGGTCGCTAATAGTTGAGAAAGCAACACTTTCACCTGCGTATAGCTCATATAGCTGAGGCGCACGAACGGCCTGTGAGAAAATAGAGCGTAATCTGACTTCTTCATTAATCGACCAGTTTACAGCAAACTTAGTACTTTCAAAACGATTTTCATTGGTTGAGTAATCGGCAACACGATACGCAGCTTCTACTTCAAGCAGTTCGGCAAATGGCATGTCACTAATGACAGGTACTAATAGTTCAACATACGCTTCTTTAATATTACGGCTTACATCTAATGGTAGCTTTCTAGATGCTAAGTTACCCGACGCCCATAGCTCTGAAGGGTCAAAGTGAATACCTTCATAACGAACCTCTAAGCCACTGCTCATTTGCATAACACCTGCTGGTAGCTCGTATAAGTCGCCAGATAAGTTCGCGGTGAACGCGTGGTTGACTGAATCAGTAGTCGCAACAAAAGCATCTATTACGTAATCAGTTAAAGCTTGAGATTGACGTTCAAATGGAGAGAAGCTTGGGCAATTACCCGCTTCAACACATGGGCCGATCACTTGTAATTGACTATCTAGACGGTCCGATCTTAACTGAGTTTTGTTTTCTAAATCATTCATCGATTTACCGGATGAAAAATTCACATCCCAAAACCATTCGTCATTATATACGCCAGAGAAAGTCAAAGATGAACTGAAGAATTCACGAACATTTTTGTGCTTACGACCTCCAATCTCATGAAATGTGTGGTGGAACCCGATCCAGTCGGTATCTTGAAAGTTGTCTGTAATGGAAGCTGGAGTGTCGAATAGTTCCTTAATATCAGCTACTTGAATCCACGCTTGTTTGAACGGTGGGTCGATAACATTATTAGACTCTGTTCTAGCAAGTGTTACATCAAATGACATATCAAAGTCGTCAAACTGATAATTTACAGAAGAGAATAGGTTAATACGCTCAAATGGGTCTTCAATATTACCCCATCGAGTGCCCTCGTATCCATTACTGGCATCGACTAACCAGCCGTCATACATGTCTCTGTATCGAGCTCGAAGTGCCACATCTTGAGTCGATTCATCAAAATCGTACCAATCATAGCCATCATCATCATTGTTGTATACAGAAAAGATAGTTTCAGGTACACCCCACGGGATTGGTGAGACGTTTTTAACCCAAATTTTACTCGGCTGCCCATCGGCTTTATTTGGGTTTGTTACTGAACGTTGATAGTTATACGCTTTTTCACGGTCGTTTTGCGTTAAGGCGGATTCTGATAAGTAATCGACGGCAACGGTAAAATTACCATTGTCATCATCGAAATTAAAACCATGGGTAAATGATAAGCTGCGTGTGCTATGACCACCTTCTTGCGTACCAGAAAGGTGTGCGTTTGCTTTAGTACCTTCAAAGTCTTTTCGCAGAATAAAGTTAACAACACCTGCAATTGCATCTGAACCATAAATTGCTGATGCACCACCCGTCATAACTTCTACACGTTCAATTAGAGAGGCCGGGATAGTACCAACATCAGCGAAAAGACCTTGGTTATCAGTAGATACAGAAGGGGGACGTTTACCATTTACCAATACAAGAGTACGTTCTTCACCCATATTGCGAAGATCTAATATATTTAGACCTGAATTACCAAACGAGTAGTTCCCTGAAGCGGAATCAAAACCATCGGAAAATTGTGGCATGCCTGTAAGAATATCATTTACGTTCTGAGCACCAGTTAGTTTGATGTCTTCTGCTGAGATGACAACGGTAGGAGAAGGCGCTTCGAAGTTGATTCGTTTTATACGAGAGCCTGTAACCATAATTCGCTCTGGTGTATCGACGTCAACTGAATCATTTGCCTGTGCAGTAGCCCCAAGACTTGCAGCTGAAACAGCAAGTGCAAGTAAACTTTTATTTAGCTTTGTATTAGCTACCCATTGATTATTCATTGTGTATACCCCTTAGTATCACTAATTATTGTTATATTTTTCATATGCTTTCTGTGCATGCAAATAAGAGTTACTGTTTTGCTTTTAGAAAGAATAAACATCAACATTCCGATGTTGATATATTGTATACAATATATCAAAAGCAAATAATTACAAGTCCTTTTATTGGGTAATTTTGTGCAAAAGGGGATTTTTGATGTTTTTCGGAAAGGATGGTTTAACCTTTTTTTTTAAAATTAAATTCATTTTTTGTTGGTTTTACATTATTTTTGCATTTTTTATTTGATTGTTTTGCTTTATCTGATTGAATTTTTCTTGCGTTTAATGTTGTTATTGTGGTATTGATTTGTTTATTAAAACAGCAGCTGTCGTTATCTATAGGAATATGTTAAAGGTGACTCTGTTATGGTGGTCTGATTCAGTGGGTAATACATTTCTTGTTTCTGAGTAAAACAGAATGGTATGAGAGCTCATTTTTTTAGTTCTACGGGAGAGAAGGGGTTACTCGTTAAAGCAACATATAAATGAGGACGGGGCAGCCGTATCCGTAGGGTATTTTAATTCAGTATAACAGTACCGACTTTCAATTAATTGTAGGCTATTCACCGCATGGGATTTATATAATAATATGAATTTATAAGTATTTGAAGTCTACATGTGTTTCAATTCTTCCTGACTTATTAAGGTGAGTTAATATCAAGAATAAGCTTTCTTACTTAATATTTACGTTTATTCTTAATTCACCCTTTATTCTTGTTGATTTATCTTTTATTTAAGGCTAGGTTAAACGCTCATATGTTTTTTGCAGATTTTTACTCTGCTCTAAATACCAAAAAATAATTAATAAGACATAATGGAAGAGGGAAATATGAAAAATATACTTAGTGTAGTGGTGTCTTGTGTTGTTTTAGCTGGTTGTAATGCAACTGATGATGAAGCTGATAAACAAGCAAGAAATACCAATGGATATAAATGTGAGCAAATCAGAGTATTAGGGTCAAGTATTCCTAAAAAGGTATGTTCTACGCGAGAGCAGCGTAAGCAAGCTGAGATCCGTTCAAAAGAAGCGACAAGAGACGCGCAGCGCCCTGTTACATTAAATGGTATTGAATAACTGTTATGCGGTTCTAGGGCCTCAAGCAGTGCCCTAGGGCTTTTTCAAATAGATGAGTTCTTTCCTCAGTATTTTCAGTTTACGTAAGACTTAACTCGATACCGAATCGAGCACGAATGAGTTAATACGTTTTCTATACCTATGATGTAACTGTTAAAGCGCTTCTTTAATAGCGTATTTTAGATTGTTTTTTCTCTCGTGACTTTAACTTTTATTTTACATTTAAGGTTTTATATAAAACTGAATGTTATTATCGGTATTTATTTTTAAGTAAGCAAAGGTAGTGCTGGTTTCTAATGTGAAAATTAGCATGTGGTGTTAAATAGTAGTTAATATTGATTTATCAACGATTTATCAACGATTTATCAACGATTTATTAATTTATATTTCTCTTTGCTTGTTATGTTTGTAACATTAAATTCTCTTTTGTTAGCTTTATGTTTTTTCTGATTATCATGAATCGTGAGTTATTTATAGTCTCCTAGTTGTAACCTAATAGTCGTGGCGTAATCCCCCCGAAAGTATAAACATTGTGGTTAAAAGGTTTTTTTAAGCATTGCTATGATCTCAGTTACCGATAGTTTACTTACAGAGTCACTACCAGAGAGTAATGTTTGCGCGAGATCTCGTTTATGTTGATGCAGTGCTACAATTTTTTCTTCTATGGTGTTTATCGTAATCAATCGATAAACGGTCACCGGGCGCAGTTGGCCCATGCGATGTGCACGGTCACTGGCTTGTTCTTCTACAGCAGGATTCCACCATGGGTCCATATGAATAACGTAGTCGGCAGCAGTGAGGTTTAACCCTGAACCTCCCGCTTTGAGGCTAATTAAAAATACTTGACCTTCACCTTGTTGAAAGGCATTGACGCGATGTTGTCTGTCTCTTTGTGGTGTACTGCCATCTAGGTATTGATAGTCCACACCTTTGCTATCTAAGTGCTGTTTGATTAGTTGTAAATGTCCTACAAATTGGCTAAAAATGAGGGCTTTGTGATTATTTTCTTGGAGTTCGTTTAATAGTTTATCAAGAGCGATAAGCTTCGCACTGGGGAGCGTATTGTCTGAAAGTACCAGCGATGGATGACAGCATGCTTGGCGAAGTTTAGTTAATTCTGCGAGCATTTTGATTCTTTGTGCGCCAGCTTGGTCTTGTTGAGATGTCGCGGTGAGGTTTTCTATCGCAGTTAGCCGTAGAGCTTCGTAAAGTGCCATTTCTTCTTCACTAAGTTGCACTTTAACATTAATATCCGTTCTGGCTGGTAGTTCGGTGAGTACCTGATCTTTCATGCGACGCAGTATAAATGGTTGGATCAGGTTTTTTAATTGAGAACGGGCTTTTTTAGCGGCAATTGGGTTATCTTTAACATTGTCAATAGGCGTTGAGAAACGTGCACTGAAGCGTTTTAAGTTACCAAGCAGGCCGGGGTTAACAAAACGAAATAAGCTCCACAATTCGGTTAAATTATTTTCAATAGGTGTACCAGTGGTTATAAGCTTAAAATCGCCTTTTAATGTGCATGCTGCAATCGAACGCTGTGCTAAAGGGTTTTTTAATGCCTGAGCCTCGTCAGCGACAATCGTTGACCATGTGCACGCTTGCAGTAATGCGCTCTCTCGCTGCAGTAACCCGTAGCTTATAATTAAGCAATCAAGACTGTTGAGCTGTTTTAAGGCGTCAGCTCGTTTGGCTGAAGTTTTAATATCAGACAACAGTTTTATGTTTAATGTAGGAGCAAATTTAGTTGCCTCTTGTTGCCAGTTGAAACAGACTGATGTAGGCGCTATCACTAAGCTAGGACCTAAGTGTGCTCGAGAGACGAGCAGCGCAAGTGCTTGTAGTGTTTTACCAAGCCCCATATCATCAGCTAAACACGCCCCAGCCCCCCAATGGGCAAGTCTTGATGCCCAATCAAATCCTTCAATTTGATAATCACGGAGTGTAGCACGTAATGTTGTGGGAACTTTGCATTCAAGGAGATTAGCTTGCGTCATTTTAACATGTTGTTCATCCCAAGCATGTAATGTTTTCATTCTCATGCCTGTTGTTGCCTGTGATACATGTAAGCTGGCAAGTGGATGAAATTGTCCATTATCTGTTGCGGTGTTAAGTTGGTCTAAGCGTTGTTTTAATTCATCAGATAGGGCGAGTATTTGATGGTTATCCAGTTCTATAAATCGGCCATGAGCTTGAGAAGTTAACGAGAGTAACCTCTTAAGCTCAATTACATGAGAATCGTCAACGACCAAATGGCCCGATAAATCAAACCATTGATGTTTTTTGCTCAGAGCCAATTGCAAATGATGACTGTGCAGTGGTTTTGTCAAAGTCATTGTTTTACCTTTCGGCCAACGAAGGGTCAAAGGAATAGGGCTGGGATCTAACGCCGTGGTATGGTCTAGCTGCTGAAGTGTCTCCAAAGCAGTTTGTAAATCGTTAAGTTGGAGACGATTATCTTGCATCGTTAGAAATGCAGGGCAATGCGTATCTAATATATCAAGGTACTGCTCTTCTTGGATGAGGTTGCGACTAGTCGCAACGCGTTTGCCATTAAGTTCTGTGGTTACTTTGGCATTGCCAATACCAGGTTTGAACGTTGGCCCTTGCTCACCAAATGGCATCACAAAACAGGTAAACTCAAGTCCATCATGAAATGGTTGAATATTGATGACTAATCGAGCATCAGCAGGGTGGGTTTCAAGCCCTGTATCTAGTTCAGCAATGCTTGATTGAATGTTGAGTAAAGGCGCAATCGCACTGACGCTTTCTAGCACCTTTTCTTTAGCTGATATAGGAATTGTTAACCCTTCTTCACCAATGATCTGCGCGACTTTTAAGTGTTCTGGTGCAAAGACTGTAAGTCGATATTGCTCTGGGGCATATTCAGTTAACGAGTAATTCAATGGTATGCCATTCAAAGTTGCGGGAATCTCAGCGATACTCAGTACTAAATGATCATTTTGTTGCGTGATAAGTAACTCGGGCTGCGCCTTGTTCAATTCAATGGGTGTAAATACATCATCGACTAAAAATAAGTTCGGTGCACCGCATGCGGCGGTGAGTGCCCTTGCGCCTTCCAAAGTATAATGGGTTTTATCTTGCCATTGCTTTGCTCTATTAATATGTGAACAAATTTTAATGTCTTGCTCAGACATAAAAGTAAACTCGTGCGATTGTTCATATAGACGTTGTAATGATACAGGGCGACCTTTACTCCATCCCGATGTCGTTTTTTTTTGCGCGCGTGCAGACAGTGAAATGCAAAACGGTGCTATGGTTATCTCCCATATTAGCCTTGAGGCTGTGTCCGGAAGTTGAGTGTCAGCCGATGTGTCTTCAGGAGCGAGTGAAATGAGTTTATCAAGTGCGAGATCCCAGCTTACTTTATGTGAAATAGCCTGTGTTAAATCAAAAAGGTTATGAGTGCTAGGGAGCTCTACGTCAACGCTATTATTAACATTAAAATGTGGCGCCAATTGTTCAATTAGTAGGGAAAATAAGCGGTAATCAGTTGCTTCAAAAAAAAGATATGCCTGGTGAAGGGCTTGCGAGCTGAGCTGCTGTTCATTCGATAATGGTTGACACCACTTTACGGCCAGAGCATCAAAATAATGTATTAGATGAGCATAAAATACATGATGGCTATATAGAAACGTAAAGTCAGGTAGCAAAGATGTATACGGTGTTGCTGTTGATAAGCTCTCAATAAGAGGGAGCATAAATTGACCTACGTAATGGCTGTGATCCTGACTATTTTTGTCGTGGCTTTGGGCATGTACATGTTTTTCTGCAAGTGAAAAGTAAGTCGCGTCTAGTTTGTTTGCTGCAATTAATAAAGTTAACTGATAAAACAGGCTATACAGTCCATCCAAGTGTTGAAATTTCTTTTTTCCATATTTATTTTTAGCCGTAAGTGCTTTACTGAACAAATTAAGCGCACTGTCTATGTCACCTGCCAACAATGCAAGGGTTGCCTTGAGTTGCAAGCTATAACAGCTATTGTCGCTCGGTACCATTAATAGGCGCACTTTGTTTATTTTACCTTGTAATAAATACTGTTCAGCTAAAAGAAGACTGAGGGAGCGTTCACTATTATTAGTGTCGTGTACCTGCTCTAGCAATGTTAATGCATAGGCATTTGAAGCGCCTCGCTGGCGAAGTACATAAAACCAGCATGCAAAAGATTGATATTGAAGCGTGTCTGGTAAGGTCACAAAATGTGTTAGCTGAAAAGGGACAAAATTCAGCTCAATTAATATTTGACCACGCTGATAGTCGATTTGCTGTGGATTTTTATGTATTTTTAGATATTGGACCATCTTGTTGTGATCATTTAAGAAATAAAAATCCCGAATTAATCGTTGTTCATCATCAAGCGTTTGCTCCCAATCATACAATTGTATAACAGGAACAACCGTTTCACCGGCCTTTAAAATGGTAAAAAACACGTCACGAGTGATGGCTTTATGCGTAAGCTGATGAGTGAGTAAATGGGTGAGTTTTAGCTCATCATTATGTACGCGAATAAACCCCAATTGCTGCCAAGCTTTAATCGCGTTTGATGTAATACGTTCATAGGCGTAGTGCTTGGAATCAAATGCTTGTTTATCTAATTGTTTAAGGAGTTTATTTAAATTCCCTAAAGAAATGGGTTTATAAATCACGGCCATGACCGTGAATACCCACTGCTCAGCATGTGACAGAGATAAAAACTGGTGATAACAGGCATCAATTTCTTGCGGCAATAGAGCTGTGATTTTCATAGCGTTAAGTGTGTACTTAATAGCAAATTAAAGAGCGCTAATTTAACACATAATTTAGTTGCTTAAATAGTCGGTTATGTTGGTTGTGCATTTGCTTATTATTTGAGTGATAAGAGAAGGGGGATTCGCCCTTTAAAGAAATCTAATGCGTCAATGGTGATAGCCTTCGATTCGTTTGTGAGCAGAAAACTGAACTTCGAAGGGGATGCGTCGATTGCTGGGGATGGTGATAACTGGGATACTACTATAGACTCGACTAGCTTGTACCTTATTTGGATTAAGGTGAAACATAATAAAGCTTGTTTTGAAGGAATAAAGATGAAAAGAAATCTCGTACTTATGCTAGCAAGTTCTGTGATGCTTATGGGCTTTAAATGTGCTGCATTTGATGCTGAAAAAGCCATAAATGAACTTCAAACAATACTCACCGACAACTACGCATACTTGCACGATAGAGAGCAGTCAGCAGTAAAGCTATTCAATACTCATGAATCAAGGTTACGTGATAGTAAAACAGCGAAGGAATTTAGAGATAACGCACAAGTATATTTACGAGCATTTACAGACCCGCATTTGAATTTGGGGCCCTATGACTGTGATGATTTCAGTGTTTACCCAAACAGGTTCTGACATTTTTGTCCAGTTTGATGACAGAAAATTGGTGGTTTATGACATTAAAGCGGGGTCTGATGCACATATCAAGGGGTTAAAGCCTGGTATGGAGATTAGCGCCATTGATGGGCAATCGATTGAACTGGCTATGAGTCAAGTAACTGGCATGGCATTGAATAAGTTAACGAAAAAGCAGCGTAACTATGCGGCTAATATTGCGTTAGGTGGAAGGCGCCACCAGACCAGAAGGTTACTAATTCGCAGTAAAAATGGAGATAAAGAGTTTAACTTAGCAGCGAGTTATTCCAATATAAACGCACTTAAAAAGGCAGAGCCCGTCACGATTGAAGTGTATGGACAGGTGGGGTATATACGCTTTAATAATGCATTGGGTGATACACAGACAAGCGACTTTTTCAAAAAAGGGTTAAGAAAACTTGTTAATACCAAAGGTCTGATCATAGATTTACGCAATACACCTAGTGGCGGTAATACGGGAGTTGCAGAACCAATACTTGGCCACTTTACTAATAAAGTGGCCACTTATCAGACGTATAAAACGCAAAGTAAAGGACAGCTCTACGGTGAGTCTGTTATGCAATTTGCCCAAGTTTTACCTGAAAATCCGTATATAGTTCAGCCATTTGTTGTGCTCGCCGGACGTTGGACCGGTAGTATGGGAGAGGGGATGGTGATTGGCTTAGATGCGCTTGGTGCACAAGCAGTGATAGGTACTCCGATGGCAGACTTACTTGGCGGAATTAAACAAGTCAAACTCCCTTACAGTGACAGTTGGATTGAAGTTGGGTTCGAGCGTTTGTAACACACTAATGGTGAATATCGAGAAGATTTTATACCTCAGGTATTGCTAAAATCTGCGGATATAGATGCATCAGGCAATGATGTTGCAATGCAAAAGGCATTTGCATTTTTTAAATAACCTCGGGTTTGGATAAGGGTTTTGGAATAGCAAATGTTTTGTAAACAAACTTACATACAATCCAATGATGATATTTTGTTCAATATCAAGGCGCTTTTATGCAGTAATAGCGGGCTATTACAAATGAAAGCAACGCCGAGAGTGAGAAAAATAGCTTTATTGGGCAAATTCGCCTATCCAGAGCTGAGGTTAAATAAAGATATAGCTGATTAATTTTAGTTTTGTACATGCGCATTGTTACCAAGGAAAGTAACTGAATCAACACGTATTGTGAAGCAGTGTATACCGTGATTGTGAGGTTAACTGCTTGTTGTATCTAGTGCTATAAAAATCGCGTAAAGCTGAGCGATTTTTGATATACTGCGTGCTTTATTTTTAGGGCTGTGTTATGGAATGTCGTTTACATTGTGGTGCGTGTTGTATAGCGCCGAGTATAAGTTCAAGTTTTCCATTGCACCCAAATGGAAAAGCGGCGGGTGAGCGCTGTAAAAACTTGTCGGATGATAATTTATGCAAATTATTTGGTCAGCCTGAGCGTCCTAATGTGTGTCACGATTTTAAAGCGGTTGAGTGGGCATGCGGTAAATCTTCAACGGAAGCGTTATCAATATTAACAAACATGGAAATTATGACGTGTTAAATTGCGCTATGTTCAAATATAGCGCTTTATTCTTTATTGGCCTAGTAGTTCATTTGCAAGAGGACCGCCTTGGCCCCAGTAATTTGCATGGGCAGTGGCACACCAATTTACGTCAGCCCATGTGAAATCTTTATAATAGATTTTATCAACACACGCATTCACTTCATGCTCACCTAGGCCAACTCTGACAATACACGTTGTACCAGAGCAATTAGCATTATATCTGCTAATATCCCATTCGACACTTTGGACTGGCTTTGACGTATTGACTTTAAATACAGCAGCACCTTGGCGAGTGTGTGTGAGTGACTCACCACCAAAACAGGTGCCTTGCCTGTACTCATCATATGCTCTTGTATCTACATAACAAGATACTGAACTTGCTAATGCTGCACCGCTAAATAATGTTGCACCAATTAGTGCGAGAACTGCTTTTTTCATGATTAACTTCCTTTTATTAACTTATTGGTTGCTCAATTAATGAGCAGTTAATAAATTAGAGCATTTATATCATTTTTACAACACTATATTATCAAGTAGATGGATGTTTTATACGCAATGTGTGGGTCAGTCAATTCTAAAAATGTTCGGGCTGTACTGGTGTGGTGACTGGTGAATAAGTAATTATTGTGATGTGTGTTGAAACATGTAAACAACACACTTATATTTAGGCTTATAGCCTAAACATAAGTGTTACTGGGCAACTTGATACATGTATCATCGCCAATTTTTTATCAGTGGACTTCTACAGGAGGAAAGTTTTCAAGAATTGCAAACACCGTTTTATTCACAGATGTGGTACGTTGTTCTGGATTTTGTTTGTTACGAAGGCGGCCTTCTTTTGCACCACGCCATACTAGTTGATTAGATGCTTTATCTATGACATCTATTACCAGCGTCCCTACATCATATTCTCGAGCATGGGTTTGTGTTTGGTAACCGAAGCCCCAGTAATTCCAACGAGCGGAATAACTTGTATTAAATGAATCTGCTTCTATTTTACTATCAACAGATGCGTGATAGTTTACAAGAACGTCTGCGTTTTCACTTTCGACTAGCTTAATATTATGCTTTAACATTGCTTCAATAATGGCGTTGCGAACACGCTTTTCCATGAGATCATTTATTTGATACGCATTTCCGCCATTATTTTTTAAATCAGCATCTGCAGACCAAGAAAATGTTTTGTAATTGGTAAACTTAACGGACTTATCGTAATCCCAATCAGGTGTATTACTGCACGCACTGATCAATATGACCGAGGCAGCTAAAATAATATTTCTTAACATGTTTTATCTCCTAGAGGGCTGAATTACTTCAGCCAATACAGCATATTGTCCACTCAGACAGCTTGATTCGTAGAATGTTCCACTTCAATCCAATCTTTTTCAGACACCCAGTTCTGGCTACCATTTTTAACACTTCGGATCGGCACGATATAGTCGCAACTTATTTGCGGCTTTACAGATGCAAATATTGGCACAAACCCAAAGCTTAACGCAGTTTCGATAATCGCTTTTTGGTTTTGTGGATCAATATCGGCGGCTTCATCAATATAAATAGGTATACGGTACAGAGCTTGTTCTTGATCAGACAACAAATAACGTATAAACAACATACCACATAACAACTTAATTGTAATACGGGTACCATTAGAGCCAGCTGAATCAATTTTATCGAAATGTTCAGTTTCGCCTGCGCGATTGACTATTTCAAAACGAATATCGAATAGATCTGTGAGCGTTAAACCCGCTTTCTCACTGGCCAATTTAATCAAGTGATCTTTGGCTTCATTGACGGCTTTTTCATCTGAGGGCTGTTCTGAAAGTAAGTCTAGGTTATCTCCCTTTTCATAATTGTCAGAGGTGGCGATGATGGTATCAATACTCTCCACGAGCATTTTTCTAGGTATAATATTGATCTTAAATGACTTAAGATTTGAAATACGATGTTGACTGATCCCACGGTTAAAGCTATTCATCTCTCGGCGGAGACGATCTAAGTCTTCACGCAAGCCCTTAATTGTTGCCGCAACCTCAGTCAATGCGACGCGCGCTTGACGGTCTACTGCGTCTCTTTCGTTGTCGATATTATGGTATGCACTAATAAGCTTGGTGTATTTATTTGACTCATCCGTTTCATTATCAAATTTGGTGATCCCTGCATTGTAAATATGCAAGTAAGTATTTTTAACGTTAACCGCTAAGTTTCTTAACTCATTACAATCTTTATTAAATTGATGAATGACTTCAGATAGGTTATCAAACTCGATGGTGATTTCTATAGGATAGGGAGCAAGCGAGCCACTGTACAAATTCAATGTATGATCTAGTCGTTCGGACTTTACTTGGCGTAATCGATCAGCTTGGCGAGTTAATAAATCTTGTTTACTTTTAATGATGGAGCGTCTATCAGAGATGGAGCCAGCATTGCGTTGAACATCTTGTAAATATTCGTCAACTTGCTCTCGCTCAACGTGCAATTGCTCTTTTAATAACTCTTGTGCCTCTACTGATTGTAGCATTGTTTGATATTGCTCGAATCGTTTGAGTGATCCTTCCAATGCCATGAGTTCATCATACAATGCATCACGCTCTTGTTGTTTTTGGGCAACGTTTGCCGCAACGTCTCGTTGTTGTTGAAACTCTTTCAATGATTGCTGAAGAGCGGTTAACTGTGCAGCCAGTTGCTCCTTATTTTCACCACTTTGCATTTGTACTGGAGTCAGTTTTTTAAGTTTTATACTGGCACCAGGAACCGTCAATTCACCTCCTTTTACTGAGGCGGATAGTTGACTTAAGAACTCACCAAAAGCATCTTCATCGGTGATACTAACTTCACCTTGGTTGGTCGTAGCAAATGACAATAAATCAGGGTTAAGTATACGAGATATTTCTTCAACCTCTTTGAGTGATAGGTCTTCACGCATACGTGTAAACAAGTTAAATTCTAAGTTCTTGAGTTGTAACTTTAAGCTCTTAATTTGTTTTTGTGTTTCATTGATCCTAAAGTCGAGTGTATGTAAGCTTTGTCCATGCGCGCTATTGATAGAAAAAGACAGTTGTTCATATTCTTTTTTCAATAGCTGTAGATTGGTTTTTAGAGTGGCGTGATTGGTGAGCTCAAACTCAGTTTTTAGGCCGTGGTAGTTAATAAACCATTGTTCAATTTGTGTTTGACGACGCTCAATGTCTCTAGACTGTTGCAAATACAACTGCTGTTTTTGTTCAAAATCGTGTTTCTCTTGTTCAATGTTAGTCAGTTGCTCTGAAAGCTCAGTATGTTGCGATTGTTGGTATTCTTCATACTCGCCTAAGGCAATATCTATTTTAGGTGCGTAGGCAGCTAGCTTTCCTTTGAGTGTTGCATCAGCGTTAAGCATTTCCTCTAATGCACCGATGGGCTCTTGCATTGATTCCAAAACGGTAAGTTCTCGACGGGAGCGATTAACTTTATCGAATGCACGACGCCATACTTCGTAAAAATCAACTCGAGAGTTTGACATATGCCGCTCAAATACTCGCAACATAAAACGTTTTACATCTTGTGCACCTAGCTTATGTAGATTAAGTATACGTCTAAATATTTCTTTATAAATAGCAGCATCTTGGACGTTGTTAAGTGGGATCATTTTTAAATTGATGTCGCCATCAAATTGTGTGGCGCCGCCGGTTAAAAGTGCATTGAGTTCAGCGGCTTTTAGTTCTACGGGACTCATGCCCTTGCTTTGTAGATGTTTGAATAATTTAGTGTATTTTATGATGCTTTTACCTTCAGTAAAGTCATCTAGGTTTAGTTTACCTGGGTAGCAAAAAAATTGGTGTGCAAACCCAGCTATTTTGCCAAGGCCAGCAACGCCAATTACCACATCTCCATGGGGGAGGTTTGCTTCGAGCAAAATATAGGATTGGTCAGACGAAAAGTAAAACTTTCGCGTTTCTTCTAAATCATGGCCATCCCACTCGGTCAATCGTAAATCATTGATAAGAGGGAATTGTAAGGCATTAATAACCGAACTTTTACCGGTGTTATTTGGTGCGCAGATAGAAGCACTTTTATTGAGTGGGATCACGCACTTCGCATAGCCCGCGGTATTTAATAGCGCTAATTTACTTAGGCCGTATAGTTCACTCATACTTCTTCCTCTAGTCCATCAAAATTTGTGTCGTTTACTTCCATTAGTGCATCAATATAACGATATACGGGCGCTAAATGGATAAAACCTCGCTCAGTTTCTTTCGCTAGTCCAAGTCTAATCATCCTGAGGTATACATCTTTACGGAGGTCGGAGCCTGAGAAAATCTCAAGTTGATCAAATAAGTGTTTATTTAACTGCACTAAAGTTTGCATCAGCTCTAGATCTGCCGGCTCGTCAAAAATTGCACGCAAAGGATCTTTTCCCTGATTGGCAAAGTGTTCGATAAGAATAAAGAGTGTGAGTGCAATGGCACGAGAAATTTTTCCCATGTTAGGGGTACTTTCATCACTTGCGAGATAGTAGAACCCACGAGCATCGTGTTGTAGATCATGGCCTAAGGCATTAAATAGTGCTTGATAGGCGTCAATGTTCTGGTCGAGTTGTTGCCATAACGTCGTGTCTTGCTCACTGATATGATAGCCACTGGCCAATTTTTTGTTAATGGCTTGTAATTCTGTTAGTTCTGTTAAATTAATTGTTGTCATTAGTGTGTTCTATTTTTGTACTGGCATTAAATGGGTAGAGAGAGAAGTCATGCTCTGCTATGTTCACTGTGACTCGCTGTTCATCTTGCGCCAGCTCCAGTGCTTCATCACTGATTAGCTTTTGATATAAAAATAATAACTCATCAGCGTCTAAGTCAGGGTAGTGCCCAGTGAGAAACCCGAGCAATGCAATTTTAGTTTTACCTGTATTTGAAAAGCTGTTCTTAACATCTGCATAGTCTGGAATATGCGGGCTTTGATATACAGAGACATCACTTTGATCTGGAAGTTGATATTCATCATGTTCAAATTCGGCCAAGCCAGCCATATAAGCAACCATGTGTCGTTGCTGGCCAAGTGAAAAGCGCTGAATGTCTGATACGAACTCTGGTTGAACAGGGCTTAACATTGGATCAACCCCATTCTTACGGATCATTGCGAGTACTTTGGATGCTTGACGCGTAATTAAAGAGTTTCTGCGCAACTCTTCACGCAATGGCATTAACATATCTGCACTTTTTCTTAAGCTTTCCCTACCGACCAAGTGCATATCCAAGATTCGTGTGCGCAGTTGTTCAAGCATACGTTTGTCTTGGGCACCACGGCCATATAATTCAATATCATCAATTTGTTGACTCAACTGATTTTCAATGACGTTAAAACAGGCATGAAACTCACCGCGTATATCAACCATTTCTAACATCGGTTCTATATATTCGTCAAATGCCTCTATAACTGCGCGATACCGTTTTTGTAGTGATATTGAGCTGCTATCAGATTTTGCTTGTTCGACAATGTTGAAAATGGCATTTTCATTATGTAAAAATAATTTAATGATCTTTCTGACGCGCTCATCCATGATTCGGCTAAAGCGCCGTAGTTCACTTTGATCACCTTCATCAGCAGCTTGCTCTAGGCGGTTACCAAGTCGTTCAAGATCTTTTACCAGAACGGTGATCTCTTGTGCCAAACCTAGGTGCTCTTCTTGTAACAGAAAACTTGCGAAATCTGCGATAGCTCGATTTATTTCCAGCTGTGAAGATTTAGCCAGTGGAATGATGATCTCTTGATTGAGTAAGCGATTAGTTTCTCTGAATATTCGTTCACTGGTCCATTGAGGATTTTTGTGTTTTATGATGTTTTGAACATCTTTGACGCTAAAATCGGTCATTTTAAAGCGTTTAAAAAGTAGCTCCAATACGCTCCAATGTTCATTTAGCGTATTTAAAACTTTCTTAGCTGGGATCATAACTTTCCAGAGTGTATCTTTTATGTGACGTTTATAGGAAATTAATTGGGCTTAGTCGTAGCGTATCCTATATGTAAGTGCTAGACTCCGCGCCGAATTACGTTACCTTTCTAAATTTTTAACTTTTAATTACAGGTTGTTTACGCATTATGGTTACGCCCATTATCCTTACCCTAATAGCGATTGCGTTTGTGCTTATCGTTATAGAGGATATCATCCATGTAAACAAGGCCAAAACCACCCTTTTTTTTGGTACTTTATGTTGGATTATCGCTTTTATCTCACCTATTCATGGTCAAAGCCCAGAAAATGTACAACATGCGCTAGATCATAACATTCTTGAAATCGCCACACTGTGGTTGTTTTTGATGGCTGCAATGACGTTTGTGGCCTATTTAAACTCTAAGGGGTTTATACAAAATATCGTGCATCGTGTTATGCCATCTCAGATCAGTGAGCGTAAGCTTATGTTCTTGGTAGGCATTGCCGCTTTTGTATTTTCCTCGGTTTCAGACAATATTACCGCAACCTTGATTTCTTTGGCAGTAGTTATGTCGTTGAAGCTAGATCCAAAGAAGTTAATTAAGTATGCAACACTAATTATTTTTAGTGTTAACTCTGGTGGTGTGTCACTCATTACAGGTGATGTAACAACATTAATGATCTTCTTAGCGGACAAAGTCACTATTCCTAATTTATTGTTACTTGTCGGTCCTGCGCTGGTGAGTGTGATAGCGCTGGCAGCTATGTTGTCTATAGGTATGAATGAGCAACTACGCTTTGAAAAGCAGATACAAAGACGGATAGAGAAAACGGATATAACGATTGCAGTGATATTTACTTCGACAATTTTTGCGACGTTATTTTTGAGTGTGCAGTATCAAGTGCCGCCTTTACTTACATTCTTATTTGGTTTGTCGTTGATGTTTTTGGTTGCTCAATTCTTAATGCGCAAGAAAGATGTGAACAAGAAAATTATTGATTATATTCGAGAGATTGAGTACGACACTCTATTATTCTTTGTTGGTGTACTATTACTTGTTGGCGCGCTCAAAGAAGTGGGTGTCCTGGCCATGTTTACAGACCTGTATGTTTACATTGCACCAGAATATGCCAATTATTTAATGGGATTACTCTCAGCGGCAGTTGATAACGTACCGTTAACGGCCGCTTTATTAAAGGCCGATATTGTGATGACGCCACAGCAATGGTTGATGTTTACCTATGCGACAGGGGTAGGTGGTTCAATGTTAGTGATAGGATCTGCTGCGGGAATTATCGCGATGAGCAAAGTGAAAGCACTGACGTTCATGAGCTACTTGCGTATGTTTTTATATTTGTTGATTGCATATACCATTGGCTATGCTGGAGCGTATGTCGCAGGGCAATTTATGTAGTTCACTACAAAAGGTACAATTTAGCACTTGACACCTAGACGTCTAAACGTTACTTTGTTTTTAGCCCGCGTAATATGCGGGCTTTTATTTTGCCTGTGTTCAGTAATGACGAGGCAAAATAAACAGAAGAGGTGCGATACTTAGGTATTTAGTGAAAGGTGACGAACGCCAAAGACCACTAAAGAGGGAAGTACTCGCCGAGGAAGTTCATAGCACGTCACTGTGAACTTTCGGTTTACGAGGTTGAATCCTTGGAACTGTCACCGTTTTGGTGGAGAGCTTCTGGCAATGGTTCCTTCTTTATTTACAAAGCACCTTAATTGCCAAGTTCTCCTTATTTATTATGATTGCCCCCAATGCAGTCAAAAGGAGATATTATGAGTTCACAGTACACGGTCGCAAAGTTTGGTGGCACCAGTGTAGCCGATTTTGATGCCATGCACCGTTGTGCGCAAATTATTCACGATGACAATAATGTACGTGTTGTTGCCGTGAGTGCCAGTGCGGGAGTGACAAATCATCTAGTAACGCTAACGCAACAAAAAGCCGACGAAAGTGCACGTATGGCGTTAGTCGATAACATCATTAAAATTCAGGACTCGATTTTAGCCCATTTAACACTGGAAGCGGATTTAGCACAGTTATTTAATTTAACCCTTGATGAGCTAAAGTCGTTGGCGTCTTTACCCGCGTTAAGTGCACAACAGTGTGATGAAATGTTGAGTTTTGGGGAGCGTTTATCGTCATTTTTATTTACCCAAGTACTCAGAGATATTGGCGTAAACGCCGAGCGATTTGATGTACGTAAAGTGTTAAAGACTGATAACCAATTTGGTAAAGCCACACCGGATATTGCAGCGACACAGGTGGCGGCTCATAAGCACTTAATACCATTGTTAGGTGAGAAGGTGATTGTGACTCAAGGTTTTATCGGCAGCGATCCGTATAATCAAACAACGACGCTGGGACGTGGTGGCTCTGACTACAGTGCGGCTTTATTAGCGGAAGCTATAGAAGCAAAAAGTGTTCATATCTGGACTGATGTTGTTGGTATTTTTAGTACAGATCCGAGACTGTGTGTAAAAGCTACACCTATTGCCAAATTGAGTTTTGATGAAGCAGCAGAGATGGCTACTTTTGGTGCGAAGGTATTACATCCAGCAACAATATTACCAGCTAGCCGCAGTAATATTTCAGTGTTTGTCGGATCGAGCCGCGACCCACAAGCAGGCGGCACTTGGATTGAAAAAGACACATCATCACAAGCAGGGATCAGAGCTGTTACGCAGCGGAAAAATCAAATATTGCTCACGCTAAAGAGTCCTGAGATGTTACTAGCTAGTGGTTTTTTGGCGCGTATCTTCACGATATTGAGTGCTTATAATATCTCAGTGGACTTGGTAACAACATCAGAAATAAGTGTCGCGATCACGCTAGATAACGCACTGAACGCGTCACGACCTGAACTTGATCAAGATTGTTTAGAAGAGCTAAGCCAATTTTGTCATGTTACTGTTGAGAACAATTTAACACTGGTGGCTCTTATTGGTTCTCAGATCCAGTTACGTCAGCATGAAGTCAACTTAATGCAAGTGCTCAGTGATTTCAATATTCGACTGATTTGCCATGGCGCAAGTAAGCACAATTTGTGCTTTTTGGTTGAACAAACAGACTCGGATAATGTGGTTCAAGCCATTCATGCGAAGTTACTGGAGGCTGCATAGCGGCTAGTATCTTTTTAGTAACAATAACTAGTAATTAAGTTTTAGATTGCATGGTGGTTGAATCCCGAGTAAAGTGACTATTACATAAACTGGGAGGCCGTCATGCAGTATCAAGATATCTATAATTTTTGGTTTGTCACTTGTTCAGAGTCTGATTGGTGGCAAAAGTCCGCGCATTTTGACATCAAAATAAAATCCCAATTTATGGTTCATTATAGAATGGCTGTACAAGGAGAACTCGCACATTGGCGAGCTGATCCTGTGGGCACTTTGTGTGAAATAATCGTGCTCGACCAGTTTTCTAGGAATATGTTTCGAGATACACCAGAGGCTTTTTCTGCGGATCCATTGGCGTTGTGTCTCGCGCAAAATGCCATTGATAAAGGCTTCGATAAACGCTTAAATGATACTGAGCTAAGCTTTTTGTATATGCCATTTATGCACAGTGAAAGTAAAATTATTCACCAACAGGCTGAACAGCTTTTCAGAGCTTTGCCTAATTATGAGTTCGAGTTATCCCATAAGCGAATTATTGATCGATTTGGCCGCTATCCACATAGGAATCAAATATTAAGCCGCGTATCTAATGATGAAGAGCTACAGTTTTTAATGGAAGCTGGCTCAAGTTTTTAGACATTAATCATATTTGTTGCGCCTATTCTAAATTTTCGACTCGCTGTCGCATTTTTCAAACAGTTAAGTATAATCAGCGGTCCAAAACAATAATCATATAGACTCGTTATGGCTCAATTGCGTGATGGCTTTCAAAGTCGACTTGGCTTTGTTCTTGCGGCGGCTGGTGCTGCGGTAGGACTTGGCAACATTTGGGGATTCCCCACACAAGCAGCGAACCACGGTGGTGGCGCATTTTTGCTTGTTTATTTCATTGTGATATTTCTTTTAGCGCTGCCTGCATTGTATACCGAGCTATATTTAGGGCATCAAGCGCAGGCTAACCCTGTTAAAGCATTAAAACAAGCGTGGCAAGAAAAGGGGCCGAATATTGGGGCCACGGCAGGCTATGTTGGATTATTTGGTGCCATTGTAATGCTGAGTTTTTATTCTATCGTTGCTGGATGGATGTTGGCATACTCTATAGAACCGATTACTCGCTTTTTGGGCTTTGACCAATTGAGTGCTTTTTTGGTGGGAGAGTCCACACTTCGTAACTTTATATTTACACCTGTGATGTTGATCCTAACAGCAAGTATCATATTGAAAGGAGTGAAGTCAGGCATAGAAATCTGGTCTCGGCGTTTAATGCCAATGTTATTGCTGCTTTTAGCTGCACTCATTGTTTATATCGGCACGTTAGACGGTGCGGCGCAAGGGTTTCAAGCTTATTTGGTTCCTGATTTTTCACATATCACAGATCCCGACTTAATTATTGCGGCAATGGGTCAAGCATTTTTTTCATTGTCTTTGGGTGTTGGCTGTATGATGATTTATGGATCTTACCTGAAGCCAAACGCGAACTTACCAAAGCTCACTGCAAGTGTTGCGCTGTTAGATACAGGCGTCGCATTCTTAGCTGGTTTACTGATCATTCCTGCGATATTTGTTGCCCAACATAACGGGGTTGAAGTGTTCCAAGATGGTAAGCTAATAGGTGAAGGGCGCTTAATTTTTGCGGTTCTTCCTGAATTATTTGCCAGTATGGGAGAGGTGGGTTTAGTTGTAGGTTTAACATTTTTTGTTTTAATGTCGATAGCGTCACTGACATCAACTATCTCATCAACTGAAATACCAGTATCATTCTTAGTAGAAAACCACGGCTTAAAACGACATGTTGCAACATGGTGGGTCACAGCGACTATTTTAGTTGCTTCATGCCTTATTATCTTGAACTTTGACTGGATGTTTGGGCTCGTAATAAGCTTGTTTACGCAGTATCAGCTACCATTAATGGGCTTATTTTACTTTATTACAGTAGGGTGGATGTGGAAACGTGGTAACCAGTTACATCTCGAATGTAAAGGCCCACACTATTGGTTTGCCCAATATGTTCGTTTTGTTTGCCCTATTTTGATGACGGCGGTATTTGTAAACGTTGCACTTAAGTAGAGCGTATTATGCTACGGTCGACAATGGGTTGGGGGTAAACCCAACCCATTTCGTTTAATGTAACTTCATTTTTGGTCGGACAATTTTGAGCATTTTTTCACTCAGCCAAAGAATAAACGTACGGAGTGAGCCATGAATTGCGCGTTGATGCATTCTATATAAAGAGACATACATTAAGCGTGCAATTTTCCCTTCAATGAAGAAACTGTTTTTAGTTAAACTCCCCATTAAATTACCCACCGCGGTGAATTGAGATAGATTTACCAAAGACCCATGATCTTGATAGGTAAATTGCTTGAGGGGTCTATCAAACACTGTTGCGATTAAATTATGTTGGACACATTGGGCCATTTGATGAGCCGATTGCGCCCTTGGGGGAACGATAGAGCCGTCAGCTTGAGTGAAGGCACAGCAATCACCAATGACATAAATTTGATTATCAACGGTACTTTGTAAGTATGAGTTCACTTGGATCTGATTATTTCGAGTCAGTTCAAAAATGTTTAAATCTCTAATAAAATCAGGTGCTTTTACACCTGCGGCCCATACTTTTATATCTGCTGGTATCGTGGTTTGTTGCACAGTGGTAAAGGCGCTTTTAGATGCAGATGCTACTTGGGTATTTTCGAGTACGGTGACACCCAGTTTAAGCAGTTCACGTTTAGCCGCACTTGCGATTCGCTCGGAAAGAGCAGGTAATATACGTGGGCCCGCTTCAACTAAGCTTATTTGCAACTGATTTGCAGTCATATTGTTCATGCCGTACATTTTTAATAGCTGTGTAACATGATATAGCTCGGCTGATAACTCAACCCCTGTCGCGCCGCCGCCAACTATGGCAATGTTTAAGGGTTGACTCGTATGGTTACTTTGGTGAATTCGGGTAAAATTATCTAATAGTGCGTGCTGGAAATTTTCCGCTTGAGCATGGGAGTCTAAAAAGAAACAATGTTCTTTTACACCAGGGGTATTAAAGTCATTGCTGACACTGCCAACAGCTAAGACCAGTTTATCGTATTGTACATGCCGTTCTGGGAGGATTTGTTGTTGGTTATCACCTAACAGTGGTTTTAATGTTAGGGTGTGTTGATGAGCGTCTAGGGCAATGAATTCGCCTAAAATAAAGCGAAAATGATGCTTTGCAGCGTGGGCAGAGTAAACGACGCCATCTAAATCAGCGTCAAGTGAGCCCGTTGCGACTTCATGCAATAATGGCTTCCAAATATGATTCCGGTTTTTATCAATGAGAATAATATCAGCGTATTGTTTTTTTCCTAATTTATGGCCCAGTTGCGTAGCCAGTGCTAAGCCACCCGCACCGCCACCAACAATCACAATCGTCGGGCGTTTTATAGACATAGTAATTCCTCATAAAGTAATAAAGGGCTACTATCAATATGCCTTTGAGTATTGATCATCAAGTAGTCCTTTATAACCTTGGGTAATGAGGCTACAACATCAATAACTTACCATACTTATTTGGTTGATTTAAAGGGAATAGTTAAATTAATGACGCTTGTTTCAATCGAGATCTAAATGCGCTGGGTGTACAGGCTTTAATACTGAGAAAGCGGCGATTAAAATTGGAAATATTATTAAAACCACACTGGTCACTGATCACTGAAATAGGCGCTGAGCTACTTATTAATAATTTACATGCTTTGGCGATTCGTAGCTGATTAATGAATTCAGTAATGGTGCGCTCTGTGCGCTTTTTAAAAAACCTATGGAAGTGATTGGTACTCATATGTGCATATTGTGCGAGAGACTCAGCACTAAGCTGCTCACAGTAGTTGTCGTAAATGTAATTCATCACCTTTTCAAATTTGTCTTGTGCAGGGTCTAAGCTGTTAACAAATGAGAATTCTTGGCTCGATAATGTTTGAGCCTCACTTAAGCATAATGTATTAAGCAAGCTCATCAGTAGCGTAAAGCGTGTCAATGGGTCAGCTGCTTCCATCGCTTTGAACTGCGGAAAAATAGAGTTAGCTGTAGCGGTACTAAAGCGAACACCGCACCTTGCTTTTTGTAATAATGTACTCAATGAATATAAGTCTGTGTTGTTTTGTATTAACCCTTCGAGCCACTTAACGGGAATTTGTGCAACATGTACTAATTGCTGCGAGCCATCTGGGTAGGGAAGTGATTGCCAAGTATGTGGTAAATCGGGCCCTAACAGTACTAAGTCAAAATCACCATAGGGTGCAATATGATCCCCCACATGACAAACGCCTTGACTGTTTAGGGTTAAGCAAATTTCATATTCTGGGTGATAGTGCCAATTAAAGGAGATTTCATTTAGTTTATATAAACAATACCGCCATGAACAGTTGACGGAGGGAATAACCTTTTCACACATTGCTCTCATTAATAGCTCCTTTATTAAAGCGTCAGCACGTCGTTATCTATGTTGAATGGATTGATTATTTATAGTGATACTAATCAATCAACAATTGCACCATATCACTCATAGAAGAAGGAAATGGTGAGTTTATAATGTTATCAGTTATTAATTATATATTAATTTATTGAGTGACAGCGATGTCAAAACGATAGGTTAGTATGTAAAAAGGTTTGAAATTGTCCACTGTTTGCGCGAATAGCTGCTGAAATAAGTCAGTACCAATTATTTGGTAGTAAACATTAACACTCCTAACTATATAAAAATTATCAGAGGAATGACATGAACAACAAGGCATCATTCAAACTCTCACACCTTACTTATGCTATTTTGGCTGGGCTGTTGTCGAGTAATGTATCTGCAGCGAGCGAATTACAAGCGCAAGAGTCCGTTGAAGTAATAGAAGTACGCGGTATACGCGCTTCGACAGAAAAAAGCTTAAATACAAAACGTTTTGCTGACGGGGTTGTAGATTCAATTACAGCGCAAGACATTGGTAAGTTGCCAGATGTTACTATCGCAGATTCATTACAACGAGTACCGGGCATACAAATTCGTCGAAATGCTGGAGAAGGGGCGACAATTAATGTGCGAGGGATGCCACAGGTTACCACGCTACTCAATGGAGAGCAGTTTCTAAGTGCGGGTTCGCTCACGAAAGTACAACCAGATTTCACTGATATTCCTTCGAGTTTAGTGGGGGCCATGAATGTTATGAAGTCACCTACAGCCGATACGTTAGCTGGGGGGATATCCGGTACTGTTGATTTGCAAACACGCAAGCCATTTGATTTAGCTGAAGGATTCACTGGGGCTGCATCAATTGAAGCCGCACGGGGGTCGTATTCAAAGGAAACAGATCCAAAAGCAATGATTTTTGCCGGGTACAATGCTGATAGTTTTGCCGTACTTGCCACCGTATCTAAAGATGAAGTAACACTGGTAAATTATCGTCTTGGGGCAACCAATCATGGTTGGGTTGGTGCGCCTCAAGAATCGGGGAATTGTTGGTACTGTCCACAAGCTGATATGAATGGGGATGGTGATACCAATGATGCGGAATATACCTACGTTAGTTATGGTATGGTCAATCGATTTACTGAGCGAGAAAGAACGGGCGCTAACATCAGTTTTCAGGCCGATGTTTCAGAAAATTTAGAGTTGAGTGCGGATGTATTTTATACAAAAATGGATGACGCTGACCGTCAACGCGGGTTAATGGCAGATAACGCGTGGGGCGGGCATTGGCAGTGGCAAGACCAACATGATCCCATAGATCGCGGTGATATACTCGCATCAGGCCATCGTTTATATACTGCACAAGATATTACCTTAAATGCGCCAAGAGTGGTTGCGCATTCAGAAAGTCATACCGATGAAAGGCAATCGACTAACTATAACGTTGAACTTGTTTATAAAGGAACTGGGGCTTTTTCAGGTAAAGCGCGGTTTATTACTGCGGATGCATCTCGTAGTCATACAGAGAATGTTGCGCAGGGGTATTTAACAAATGGCTTAGCCCATTGTCTCAGACGCAACGAAGGGAATGGTCCAATCGCTGTAAACCCAAACGGATATGGGCCAGGCACCATTGCGATGCGATTCAATTTTAAGGGAGAGCATGCCATGTTGTTACCACCAGCTACATTGCAAGGTGAAACATTTGGCTCAAACATATCACGTTACTCGGTCACTTCAGCTTACTCTGAAAATAACTATGATGAGGATGCATCACTCGATATTGTGCGACTTGATGGCGAATATGAATTTGATCATGCCCATTTAAATAAAATGACATTTGGGGTTCGTTTTGGTGAGCGTGATATTTCACGGGACCAATATGTTTTGCTTGCCCCATTAAACAACCCTGTTGGCGAAGGGAGCGTTAATGTCATGTGGAAAGATCAAGGGCTGGCCGCATTTGATACTGATGGTAGTGGGGGTACGCCAAGTGCATCTGCGGGAGATTTGACGATGGGCTATGATAACTTGATTACGTTTTCAAGTTTGCCAGAGGGCTGGGTACAACCAGTATCAGATTTTGGACCAATCAGTATCGATAGCATTTATTTTATCGATCCTAAACAGTTAGATGACCCATTTGCATTTCAAAATAAGTTTTATCCGGGCAATATACGTGGCACCGTACCTGGCAGTTCGTACAAGGTGACAGAGCAAACCCAATCAGTCTATTGGCGCAGTGACTTCTCAGGTGAAAATTATCGCGCAAATATTGGATTTCAATACATCAAAACAGACTTAGAGATTGTTCAGAATATCATTGGGGATTCTATCTGTACTAGTTGTCCAGGATCTGTTGCCGAGGATGCTGGAGATATCATCACGGATAAATCATTCTCTGACTTTTTACCGTCATTAAATTTAAGTGTCAATCTAAGTGAAGATGTTGTCTATCGTGCGGCATGGGGTAAGACCATGACAAAGCTGGATCTTGAACAGATTGCTGGAGGGTTGAGGATCAGTCGTACACGTGCCGGTGAAGACTTAGCTGCACGAGAAGGCATTTCACCTGATTTACTCATAGCAACGAATGCCACAATGCAAGGAAACCCTGATTTAAACCCATGGCGAGCTCAAAACACCGATATGGCAATCGAGTGGTACTTTTCTCCAAGTGCGATGGTGAGTCTTGGTATTTTTAACATAAAGCTAGATTCTTTTATTGAGTCTAGTATATGGACCCAGCCTATGGCCGATGCTGACGGTGTTGTTCGTCGTGAAGTGTCTGTAAATGGTTTAATCAACGGGCAGGGAGGCACCATGAGTGGGGCTTAATTCTCGTATCAACAGGCATTTGACTTTTTACCTGGTGTCTGGAGTGGCCTAGGTGCAGCGTTTAATTACACCTATAGCGATAGTGAGAGTGGTCGGATAGATTTAAATGGGGATGCTTTACCATTAGAAGATAACTCAAAAGAGTCTGCTAATGCGGTTTTATGGTATGAAAAATCAGGGTTCCAATTTAGATTGGCTGCGAATTACCGTGCTAAACGGTTGGCTGAGATATCAGTGCCGTACGGTATGAGCGATACTGCGATTTGGACCGAACCGACGACTTATATTGATATATCTGCAAGTTATGACGTTCAAGATAATTTCACAGTATTTATGTCTGGGAGTAATCTGACTGAAGAGTATGAGACCAACTACGCGCAATGGAAAGACAATCGTATCTCTCAAAATATTTATGAACGACGCTTAACCTTTGGTGTTAGAGGGCGCTGGTAAGGTTTCTATTGATTGGCAAATTTAGGGTACCCCACCCAATTGATTTGTAGAGTCATGTTATTGATGTCTGAGCGCCTAAAGTCACTGGTTGTATGCGTTCAGTCCCTACAAAGTAACGCATTCATAATTTAAGGCAATGTCCTACTCCTTGAGTCATATGGTTTGTTTGCCCGCAGACCACGCGCTAGTGCCATTGCCTTATTCAATATTAAGGTTATTACAATGAATCCTAAATATGCAGTTGTCTTGCTGGTACTTATGACATTTTTTATGGTGTCGTTTATGACCAATATTTTAGGCCCCATTTTTCCAGAGTTGATAGCTGATTTTGGAATTGGCTTTGCATTAGCGGACTTTTTTCCATTTGCTTTTTTTGCAGCCTACGGGGTGATGTCTATTCCGGCCGGTCTATTGGTGCAAACTGTAGGCGAGAAAAAAACGATGCTGATAGCTTTTGTATTGGCTGGTACTGGCTCTTTGAGTTTTGCACTTTTCCCTAGTTTTACTATTGCAATGGAGTGCAATGGCCTTATTGCAAGTCGCGATTAACCCGCTGTTGCGCGTTAGCGGGGGGAGTCAGTATTTTGCTATGTATTCTGTCCTTGCACAGCTTATATTTGGTGTAGCAGCCACCTTGTCTCCATTAGTTTACAGCTTTTTTGTTGAGCGTATTCAAAAGGGCTCCGAGTTAGGCTTAATATTTAAAGGATTAGTACCGAATGGGATGGAGTGGCTGAGTATGTATTGGCTATTCTCGGTACTGTGTTTTGGTATGACACTTTATGTTGCAGTTACGCCACTGGTTAAAGTAACACGATGTGAAAATGAACTACTCACAGTAAAACAGAGCCTTGCATTATTGAAAAAGCCGAAAGTTTTGCGGTTTTTCTTTGCAATTGTTGCTTATGTCGCCTTAGAGCAAGGCATTGCCAATTCCATTTCGCTATTTTTGCACTCGTATCATCAGGTAGACGTTCAGACCCAAGGCGCGTTTGCGGTGAGTCAGTTCTGGATGTTACTCACCTTGGGATGTTTTATTGGATTACTGTTGTTACGGTTCATCGACGCTCAAAAACTGCTCATGGGATTTAGTGCTGGAGCCGGAATCTCTTTAGTGGCAGCTCTTTTTAGTGATCAAGTGGGTGCAATATTTGGTTTTGCTACGATGGGGTTTTTCTTGTCAATTATGTGGTCGGTACTCGTGTCGTTGGGATTAAACTCAGTACGGGTTGGCCATGGTGCGGTTACTGGCATTTTATGTACAGGTATCGTGGGTGGAGCAATGATATCACCCATACTGGGGGTCGCGAGCGAAGTGCTTAACTCACAACGTAGTGCCATGCTGTTATTGCTGATACCGCTGGCTTATATATTTAGTGTTGGAGTATGGGCTAGACCGTTGGTTAAAAACCATACCGCCAAATTGTTTAAGAAAAAAACGCAGGGGCAGCAATTATTATGAGTCATATTATATGTATAGATTTAGGAGGCACAAAGCCCATGTTGCTCAGGTATCAAAGTCAGGTCTTGGCCAAGTATATCGCCATGATGTGCCACGTCGTGGTACTAAACAAGAAGTCAATGATTTTATCGAGTATCTCGTTGAGTCAAATATGACCCGTAAGAGCACGGGAATTGCGATTGGCGTTCCCAGTGCAGTACGCATCAGCGATGGACATATTATCGATACAGTGAATATCCCAAACTGGCATGATGTTTCGTTAAAGCACAATTTAATGCATCGCTTTTGCGTAGAAACCTATGTGCAAAATGATGCAAATTGCTTCACCTTAGGTGAATATTACTACGGCCCTCATTTACCGACTGATAACTTAGTTGGCGTGACACTCGGAACAGGATTGGGTTCTGGAATTGTACTCAATGGTGCGTTATATACGGGGAAAAATGGTTTTGCTGGTGAATTTGGTAGTTTTCCTTATTTAGATGGCATAATCGAAGATTATACCAGTGGACAGTTTTTTAAGAGGTTCGCGACTGATGGCGCAAAAGAAGCAGAGAAGGCCAATCTTGGAGATTTAAAGGCACTAAATATGTTCGTTCAATTAGGCGAACACTTGGGTAATGCATTGGCACACGTCTTATTAGCATTTGACCCAGATAAAATTGTGTTAGGTGGCTCAGTGGCACACTCTTTTCCTTTGTTCAGCCAAAGCATGTTTAGCACATTAAAACAACATAGTCATAGCGCATTGGCTGAGCATGTGCAGGTCCAGCCGAGTCGTTTGCAGTATGCCCCGCTACTAGGTGCTTATGCAGGATTCACCAATCAGCTTATTTATAGCAAGGAGCTATCGAATGTATAAATATGTGTTAGGGTTACTGGCGTGTGCAATCAGCGTGAATGTATTTGCCATGGATCAACCGCAATTAGATTCAATGGCAAAAGATTTAAAAGTCATTTACACATTACTTGATGCGAATTCTGCTTGTCCGGCGAAGGTGCAACAATGTTATTTATCGGAACTGTCATTGACATTACCCTATGACCTTAAGAGTCATAACTGGGCTATCTATTTTAGTCAATTAATGCCTATTGTTCATAGCTCTAATAGCGAGTTTGAGATCACGCATATAAATGGGGATCTACATCGCTTATCACCGTCAAAAATGTTTAGTGGTTTTGCTGGTGGAGATGCACATCGGATCCGCTTTTATACTCAAGACTCACAAATAACGCGCTCTGAGTTTATGCCAAATTATATCCTAGCAGATAGTGAGGGGGTATTAAGTGCTAAAGTCATCGCGAGTACAATCCCTACCGTTGACCCTGAAACAGGTTTGGAGGCTCAACCATATTTGGCGCCTTTCAATACAATGTCTCAATTACGAATTCACGAGCGTGATAAAACACCGTGGATGGGGACTAAATATCTATTTGAAAATGCGTTACGGCCTGTACTGACTGAAGCGCCAATTGACATTATTCCAAAACCAAAGACACTGATACTCAGCTTAGAGCCGGTGGTCAGCATTCAAAATGGCATTAAATTATCACTGGTTAATATTAAGCGTGAAGGCATTTCACAGGCTTTATTCAGGTTGTCAACATTGGGTATTCATGAGCAAGAACAGGGGTTTAATGTAAACGTCAAGCGCACGACCACAGCAACGTTGGCGGAGCAAGCTTATACCTTGAAGATATCAGCGCAGGCTGTAAATATCGAGGCTGCAACTGAGCAAGGGGCGTTTTATGCATTACAAAGTTTAATCGGCTTATTGAATATAGAAACGCACACACTGCCTCAGGTTGATATAACTGATGCACCGCATTATATGTTTAGAGGTTTGCACATTGACAGCGCACGAAACTTTAGGTCAAAGCAGTTTATTTTGGAGACGATAACGCATATGGCCAGCTATAAGCTTAACCGGTTACATTTACACCTAGCAGATGATGAGGGCTGGCGACTAGAAATTGCAGGGCTACCTGAGTTGACGGAGGTGGGGGCGACTCGGTGCTTTGACCTATCAGAACAACGTTGTTTATTACCTCAGCTGGGGGCTGGTAATGCAATTGATGCCAGTATCAATGGCTTTTATAGTCGTCAGGATTATATTGATATTTTACAGCATGCGAAACGACACCATGTTGAGGTGATCCCTTCGTTAGACATGCCAGGTCACTCACGAGCGGCAATCGTATCAATGGAAGCACGTTTTGAGCGTTTGATGGCACAAAATCTTGAAAGAGATGCACTCAAATACCGTTTGGTTGAACCAGAAGACTTGACTCGCTATCGCTCGATTCAGCACTATAGCGACAATACTTTGAATGTATGCTTAGAGCAAACCTATCAATTTATAGATAAGGTGCTCTCCGAAGTGCAAGCATTGCACGAAGCCGCCGAAGTGCCTTTAAAAACCTACCATATTGGTGCAGATGAAACCGCTGGTGCATGGCTGAATTCTCCTGCATGTAGCGTACTTAAGTATTCAGAACCATCTTTAAATGGTTACTTTATTGAGCGTATTAGTAAAATAGTGACCGATAAAGGAGTTGCAGTTGCGGGATGGAGCGATGGTTTAGATGATGTGCGGGTAAAAAATATGCCTCATGTTGTGCAGAGTAATGTATGGGGAACACTGGCTCATGGAGGCCATCAAGTTGCACACCGCCATATAAATAGAAATTGGAATGTCATTGTGTCAAATCCTGATGTGACATATTTCGATTTTCCTTATGAGTCACATCCTATGGAACGAGGTAACCACTGGGCTACGCGGGCGGTGAATACACGTAAAGTTTTTGAATTTATGCCTGATAATTTACCGGCACATGCAGAGCTTTGGCATAATAATTATGCACGTTCATATATCGCAGATGATACTTCGAGTAGATTAGAAAAAGGCGTAAATGCAAAAGGAATACAAGGGCACCTCTGGTCTGAAATGATCCGTACAGATGAACAAGCAGAATATATGCTGTATCCGCGCTTATTGGCGTTAGCAGAACGAGCATGGCACAAACCAGACTGGGCGTTACGATACAAAGAAAGTCGCTCTTTCGATAAAAATACGACTTTTATGACGGAAGGCGCTCTGCAAGCAAGAGAAAAAGATTGGCAAAGATTTATTGCCTTAGTGGGTTTTAAAGAAATTCCTAAACTGGCTTCCCAAGGGGTGTTTTACCGCCTGCCAAGTGTTGCCGCTGGCAAAAGTGAGTCAGGTCAGTTAATGGTTTTTACTGAGATCCCAGGGTTTGATATCGAAGTAAAAACATTGAATGGCTGGCAAGCTGTCAGTCCAAAGATGTTGCACTCTACCGCGTTGGCTGTACGTGCTAAATTAGGAAGAAGAGTCGGTAGAGCCTTGCCTGTATCGGACCACGTTCTTGAATGAGTATGGTGTTATGAGAGCGTAAAGAGGCTTTTAGTGGGGGCCTCTTTTTTATGTGCTATATGACTTGATTCGTTAACGGTAGATCTGACGTGCACTCAGAGAGATTTTCAATGGTAATGTTGGCTATTTGTGTCAACGCTTCTTGGGTGAAGAAACCTTGATGACCTGTAACGAGTACATTTGGAAAGCTGATAAGTCTACTAAATATATCGTCTTGAATGATTTCTTGGCTACGATCTTTAAAAAACAACTCAGATTCTTGCTCGTACACATCAAGGCCTAAATATCCAACAGTTTGGTTTTTTAACGCGCAAATGCATGCTTTGCTGTCAATGAGTGCACCGCGACTGGTATTGATTAACATCACGCCGGGTTTCATTTTTCCAAACGCTTGCTCATCAAGCAAATGATAGGTTGCATCATTTAACGGGCAGTGCAAACTAATAATATCACTTTGTGTCAATAGCATGTCGAATGTTACTTTTGTATAACTGCCTTCCCCTATATTCGGATCATACACTAAAACATTTGCACCAAAGCCATTTAATATAGCAATCAACGCTTGGCCAATTTTCCCTGCTCCGACAATACCTACCGTTTTATTGTGTAAATTGAAACCAAGCAACCCATTGAGGTCGAAATTATCCTCTCTTACCCTGTTGTAAGCTTTATGTGTTTTTCTACTTAATGTTAGCATCAGGGCAATACAAAGCTCAGCAACGGCTTCTGGGCTGTATGCAGGCACGCGAACAACTTTGATGTTTAATTCATTAGCAGTGGTCATATCAACATTGTTAAAGCCGGCACATCTTAGCGCAATAAAGCGAATACCCAGTGAGGCTAATATATTGAGTACCTGCTGATCAGCGGTATCATTGACAAATATGCACACGGCGTCAAACCCTTTACACAATGATGCTGTGTGTTCGGATAATGACTCATTAAAACACTTAATATTTAATTCTGGATGAGTACTAAGTGCTTTATCAAAAAATGGTTGTTCATAACTTTGCGAACTGAATAGGGCTATCTTCATTGTATAAATGGCTCTCTATAACCGGTCTTAGTGTATCTGGTTTGGTGCGAGGTGCGTATCTTGATACTAGCTCACCTTCTGAGTTTACTAAAAACTTAGTAAAGTTCCACTTAATTGCTCGGTTTTGTGAGATTCCACGAGTGTGTGATTTTAAGTAGTTAAACAATGGGTGTGCATCAGGGCCATTGACTTGTACTTTGTTACAAATCATAAAGCTAAGATCAAAATGACTGTTATAAAACTCTTTTAACATTGCATCTTCAAGTGGCTCATTACGGCCAAATTGATTACAGGGAAACGCTAGAATTTCAAGCCCAAGCGAATGATATTTTTTATACATTTTTTCGAGCGCACTAAGCTGTGCTGCGAAGCTACATTTACTGGCAATATTGATAATGAGTACAGGTTTACCCTGCAATTGCTTCAATGCGATTGTTTCACCGTTGAGTAGCTGTACACTATAACGATAAATTGTTTCCATTTGACTCATACTCCTTCACGGGCATGTTGTAAGTAGTGTTTTAACTACCTTATTAGTGATTTAAATTTGCTATACGCCAATTACTTGGGGTATAAAAACTCCATTGTTAATACCATAGCAGCGAAATAGGACAGAATTATGTCAATGAAAGTGGCGTTTATCGGATTGGGGGTAATGGGATATCCAATGGCTGGACATTTGGTCAGCGCAGGATACGAAGTCACGGTGTATAACAGAACAACAGCAAAAGCACAGCAATGGACGGAGCAACATGCAGGTAACTATGCTCAAACACCGAAACTAGCGGCTAGCGGTGTAGACATCGTGTTTATGTGTGTCGGTAATGATGATGATTTACGGTCTGTCGTTTATGGCGCAGATGGGGTACTCGCCGGTATGCACCCAGGGGCTATTTTAGTCGATCATACGACGACCTCGGCAACGGTTGCATGTGAGGTTGCAGCGGTGGCGGCAAAACAAAATATCTCATTCATTGATGCGCCAGTATCTGGTGGGCAAGCTGGTGCGGAAAATGGGGTACTTACGGTGATGGCTGGTGGCGACCAAATAAGTTTCGAGGTAGTTCAACCAGTGATGGCTGCATTTAGTCGTTTTAGTCAGTTATTGGGTGATGTCGGCAGTGGGCAAACTTGCAAAATGGTTAATCAAATATGTATTGCAGGTGTTGTGCAAGGTCTCGCTGAAGGTCTGCACTTTGCAAAACAAGCTGGGTTAAATACTGAACAGGTTATTGAAACGATTTCTAAAGGAGCTGCGGGCTCTTGGCAAATGGAGAATCGTTATAAAACAATGATTGCAGGAGAGTATGACTTTGGTTTTGCAGTAGATTGGATGCGTAAAGATTTAGGGATTGCACTAGATGAGGCACGTAATAATGGCGCTTCTTTACCATTGACGGCGACGGTTGATCAATATTATGCCGATGTACAAGCATTAGGTGGCGGTCGTTTTGATACATCGAGCCTACTGGCGCGATTAGATGCATTGCATCAGGTCAAGAAAAAGCAATAGGTGTGCTCTAAATTGGAAGGAATGACGGGTTAACCGCCATTCCTGATTGAACTACTGAGCGTTCTAGCATAACCGCAATGGCTTGCTCTACAGCTTCTCTTACTTGTGTTGTACTTCCGTTTGTAACCGCCAGTAATGCAATATTCTCTTCTGGAATGATGAGGTTATCAAGGTAAAATGATCCAGTAAATCCGTTATGGTGAAACTGATTGTTTTCTTTTAATATCCACCCTAATCCATAGCTTTCACTGACAGGTGAATGCATGTGAGCGTAACTGTCAGTACTTACAATATTACCTTTGCCCATTGCACCAGATAAGTGGGCTTGTAAGTACAGTGATAAATCGTGAAGGTTGGTATTTATTGTGCCAGCAGGACCGATGACTTTTGGAAGGCTAACCCTATCAGCTGCGGTGATTGCATGCCACTGTCCGTCACGTATCTGATGACCACTTGGTTGATTGTCAGGATCCATAAAGCTAGCAGTACCAAAATCAATAAGGTTCATCTCTAAAGGAACGGCAATTTCCTGAGCAACAAGCGCTTCCCAAGATTGACCCGTAACACGTTCTAACATGTGACCTGCGAGTACATATCCGGCATTACTATATAAGAATGTACCTTTGGTGGTTTCAGGTTCTGTATTAAGTAGCTCAATGGTCCATGAATACCTTTGTTCTGTCATTGATCTTTGATCCATATGCCATTGACCAGTAAACATACTGTCTAAATCTCGCTTTAACCCAGACGTCATTGATAATAAATCTCGAAGTGTAAGGTGTTCATATTCGGGTTTAATTTTTCCAGATAATTCAGGGAATATTTCTAATACATCACTTTCTAGTGAGATCAACCCTTGTTCAACAAGCCGGGATGCAACTGTTGCCGTGATTGATTTAGTGAATGACCCAATTGACCAACGATCTTCAGTCGTGACGAGTGTTGGTTGACCACTGATACGATATCCACTCACATCCATTTCTAAAAGTGCATCACTACTGACGATAAAAGCAGCCAAAGCAGGCATGTTGTATTGTGTACGTATTGCTTCGAGTTCTTCATGGAGTTTTTCGTCTCCAGTTTTACCATAAAGCAGTTCAGGCTCAGTTGCTTTTAATTTTGGTTGCTCAGAATAGCTGGAAGAATCGCTGCCACATGCAATTAATAGGGTTAGGGTAATGAACACAATGATAGAGTGCACAAGACCATTCTTAATATTTAAATACACAAAAATTCCTTGTTGATTTTAAAACCAACAATTGTAAACTATTTATATTTCTTTGTGGTTAAAATGAATACAAAAAGTTTTTTTGTATTCAAAGGTTAAATTTTTGGTGGTTGAAGAAAGGGGAGCGCCTTCATCTTTATCTCCCCCAGTATTAAAGCCCGTTAACTTATATTGCCAATCAATAAGTCAAGGAGCAGAGGGATCCGTTAGGTGACTTTAGCCTCCATTTTAGTTTATCAGCATGATGATGTAATAGGCTCAGCAAGCTCATACTTCAAACCCAGACATAAAACGATTAAGCTCGTTGGCTTGGTGCGATAAACTATTGCTTGATGAATTGGCCGTTTCAACGAGTATTGTGTTCTTCTGTATAATGCCATCCATCTGTTTTATAGCAACATTGACTTGTCCAACACCATTAGACTGTTCAGTGCTGGCAAGCGCTATATTTTCCATTAGTTGGGATAGTTGTTTAATACTACTCACAATGTGACCGAGCGTTTGACCTGACTCAGTGACTAGCTGCACTCCATGGTCAACCTTCATCGCGCTGTCATTGAGTAAAGTTGATATTTCTTTAGACGCATTTGCACTGCGCTGGGCAAGTTCACGTACTTCAGCAGCAACAACAGCAAATCCTCTACCAGATTCGCCTGCTCGAGCAGCTTCTACCGCCGCGTTGAGTGCAAGTAAGTTAGTTTGAAAAGCAATCTCGTTAATGACCTCTATAATACTCGATATTTCATTGGAGCTATTACTAATTTCTTTCATTGCGTTGACGGTTGAATGAACGAGTTCACCACCTTGTTGGGCTTGTTTATCAGCTTCAGTCGCTAAAGATGCTGCTGAGTGCGCATCTTTGGAGTTGATGGAAACCGTGTGGGTGATATCACTCATCGACGCGGTGGTTTGTTCAATGGATGCCGCTTGTGATTCTGTGCGTGCACTTAAATCATTCATACCCAGCTTTATTCCATTTGCCGAGCCATTAATTGTATTGGCTGTGGTGCGTATTTGACTGACCATCTTTGCAAGGTTTGATACCGATGTATTAACAGAGTGCTTTAAAGTATTAAAATCACCTTGATATTCACCTTCCACAAGTTGCGTTAAGTTACCTTCAGATAGTGCATGCATGACCGATTTGCATTCATGCAAAGGCTTAGAGATCGCATCAATTGTTGAATTTATCCCACCAACGATAACGGAAAATTCCCCTTGATGTTTAGAAGCATCGACTCGCTGTTCAAGTTGCCCTTTGCTGGCAGCTTGCGCCAGCTCAGTGGTGTCTTTTACCATACTTTTAATCGCATCAATTGATGTTGTTAAGCTATTCTTAATTTGTAGAAAGTCGCCTTGATAGCTATTACTAATATCTGTAGGTAATTGTCCTTTGGCTATGAGATCTAAATAATCAGCGGTTAGGCGTACAGGCTCTACAATCACATCTAATGTGGTGTTGAACCCTTTTACGATACTCTGGAAATCACCTTGATGCAGGTTAATATCAGCGCGTTTTGAGAGTTCACCTTGACTGGCCGCTTCCATTAACATATTGGTATCCGCGATGAGCGCATTGATTGCACCAGTTGCTGTTTTGAGGCTATGATTTATTTCTAGAAACTCACCGCTGTAATCTCCGTGAATAGCATCAGGCACTTGGCCAGTTGCAATTAAGTTAAGGGTATCTTTGGTTTGTTTGATAGGAAGGGCAATGGCATCAAGTAGTGAGTTTATGCTTTTTGCGAGTGTATGCATAAAGCCGGTAAATTCTGTGCTATCTAAGCGTGTGGCAAGCTGTCCTTGAGATGCTGATTGAATGATTTTTCCTACTTGTTCTTCTGCGTAGCGCTGCTCAGTCAGATCGGAGAGTTCATAAACAATGCCCAATAGGTGTTTTTCTTCATCGAAAACTGGGCCCGCGACAACATTAAATATCACAGATTGGTAATTTACTTCGCATTCAACTTGGTGCCTGTGTGCTTCACGGAGTGTGCCATAGCAGCTTTGTTGATCAAAAAAGTGTTCTACATTAGCTTCATTTAATGATGTGACATTGGGTTGAGTGGCTTTTATTTGATCTTTATAGCGAAGAAATAGACGCTCACACTGGTGATTGGAATAAATGATTTTACCGTTGCCATCACTTAACATCACAGGCGCTGCGGCATTATCAAGTGCTTGTTTAATTCTTCCATTTTCTTGAGCTTGGGTTTGTTGTTGCACCATTTGCAGTTTGAGGTCATCGGTCATAGCCAGTAAATTTTGCTGCATAGTATTGAGATTATTTAACAGTAAACCAATTTCATCATTGTCGTGTCCATGAATATCGTTTGCCAAATTCCCGCTAGCAATTTGTTCAGCTATGCTGGAAGCTTGGCGAATAGGATGCGTGATCAACCTTTGAATGAATAACGTCATAAGTAGGAGTATTACTGAAGACAAAATAAACATCATGACCATACTTTGAAATAGCACTTGCTCTTTTTTTGCAGTGAGGGCAACAGAACGATCAGAAACTAAATGGGTGATCGCAACGTTGATATCACCAAGGAGCTTAGCCGACAAGCGGTCTATACCTTTTACTGCTTTATCGCCTATTTGGGTGTTAAATAAGGATGCACTATATTCATTTAATCCTACTCGATATAATACCCCTAGCTTTTGGTGTTCTTTTTGAAAACTAGCTAATTGGTGAATAATAGAATCAGGGAGTGTATGGGTATCTAGCAGCACTTTAATATTATCTTGTATCAGTTGTTCATTTTTTTCGAACCGTAGCCAATATTTTTCGTATTGCTCTGGTTCACTTCCTCTGATCAAGACATTTTTCCATTCTTGAACTTGTGTTTTAAACTGGCTAGATATCAGGCCGACTTGCTGACGGGTAGATAATTCATTGTTTATTAATGAATCTAATTCTGCTGCGACATTTTTTACTAAAAATAAAGTCACTAACGCGCCAATGAGTATTATTGACATACCACTGATGACACACAGCATTAATTTGGCTTTTACACTATTCATACGTATCTTCCTTGCAAGGTTTTATTTTGCATCATTACCAAAATATAGTAAAAATTCTCATAAACTCAAATACTTGTTGTAAATAAATGACATATATATGACAGGCATGCGTAGGTATTTAGTGAAGGTAAAAAGCCGAAGTAGGGCATAAGCTGATGGCCTATGCCCCTTTGATATTAAAGTGTTTTCATGAACTCAACGAGTTGCCATTTTTGCGTATCGTTTAGGTGGGTGCCATAGCTATGGCCTAAGTTAGAGTTACCAGCTCTAATTTTGCCATTGCTATCAGTGACTTTAAACAAATTCAACCCTTGATGCGTTTCATAACCTACGTTGACAGGATCAAACTCTCTACTACCGACCCAAAAAGTGTTAGATCGAGCTTTGGGAGTTTGTAAAAGCTCCCATAAACTTGCGACAGAGCCGTTGTGTAAGTATGGCGCGGTTGCCCAAATACCATTTAAAGGTCGTCCTTTATATACACCATTGTCTAATGTGCCATCTATACAGTCAGTAGCGGCAGATTTTGCTTTGTTATTACGGGCTTTTAGATGCTCAGATACCAGTGCCTCAAATTCAGCAAGCCCACTGAGCTTTTTGCCATTGGCTTGTGTACGTTCAGCAATATTACCTGCTTTTAATGCAAGTGGAATATCTTTAAGCACCAGACCTACAACACCATTTACAGGAATATCAATCGCATTACCAGTTGGCCCGAACTTATCACCAATTAATATACGCTCTTTAGTTCCTTCTAGAATAAGCGTGTTCGCCATATGGCATGATGCGTTGTAAGCCGTTACAGGATCAGTGCCTAATTCACTTATCAGGGTTTGGTTTGCAATGTAGCGTTTAAGCTCATCTTCGCGCGGAACAATTTGATGACAGCTCGCACATTCCGCTTTATATAACAGTGCGCCAGCGGCGGCTTTATTGTTGTCTATCGCAGGGAAGTACTGGACAGGCCATTGTGGTGACTTGAGTGTTTTAACCCATGATTCAAGGTAGCCTAGACCCATAATATCAACGGTTGAAGAATAGCGAACCTTTTTACCCCATAAACGTTGCCATATAGGCGCCTCCTTAATATCTAAGCTACCAAATACACCGACGACCTCGCCAATATTTCTCACCAGAGGTCCTACAATAGGGGTATTAGGTGCTGAAGCATTCCATTGTACAACATCGGATTGATGGGTTCCCCACAAGAACGGATATGATACAGGGCCTGTCGGCGTGTTTTTATTTGTAAGGTCATGTAGAGCAAAAGCCGTTCCGGCGTTTTGTATATTGCCAAAAGCATCAAGCCGTGCATAACTTGTAAAATCTTCAGGGTAGTCTGTAGGTAGTGCATTAACAGTTTGGCGTTTTGCTGAAGCCAATGCAATGTCTTGGAGGCGAGTTTTTAATTGTGCTACATCATTGTCCGTTCTATTTGGGCCGAGTACATTTGCTGCAAAACGCTCAAATTTGGCTGTGTCAGCTAGGGTTTTATCCATAGCTTCAATCAGTTTTTTGAAAAAAAGTACAAAATTACCGAGTGTCGGCGCACCTTCGATGAGTATTTTTGTCCCTTTATAATCTAATTGGTTAGTATGACAAGCTGCGCACGTCATACCAACCCAGCTTTCACCAGTTGTTTGATTATTATGCAATGCAAAGCCTATGGGAAGACCACCAGGATTTGACTGTGATGCTTGCATCGGCAAGTAACGTAACATCTCCATATGATCCGTGTGGCGAAATAGTTGCTCACTTTCTGCTTGTTCAAGCCATACAAACCATGTGTAGGGAATGATTTGTGCGCCTTGATTAGTAAACCAAAAATCGTTTCTTATTTGCTCGCTCCAGCCTTGATCTAACCACACCCGTTTAATTTCACCACCTTCTGCTGGTGTTATTTTTGGTGGGTTAACGGGTGGTGCGGATTGTTGTGTACTGCAGCCAACGACCGTGACGAGGCCTATTATGCTAGAGAGTGTAGCAATACGTAACTTGCTCATTGCATCTGTCCTTACTAATTGAAGTGGGCAGAGCATAGGTCTAAATGTTAATTTTATCCATTACAGAGCATTACATTAATTTAACGTTGAAAGTGTAAGAAGGGGGAAGGGAAAATATTGAAGAAAAAATGGAACCAAAACTAGGTTTGGTTCCATTTTCCGAAGCGCGAATTAAAAGTAGGCGCGTAAGCCTAATTTTAAGTTTCTACCCGGTAAAGGGGCTTGTTCTTTTATGAAGGAGCTATGTACAAAGCCAAGTTCATTGGTCAAGTTGTCAATATTAGCGTAGCCAACAAAGTCGATACCCTGTGCCGAGAAATCATACTGAAAGCTTGTATCTACCAATGTATAACCATTAGTTTTACTCTCATAAGCAGCAATATCTGATTGGCTATTATAACGTGTTATTGTCATATTTGCTTTCCAACCTGCATGCTCATATTCATATTTCACGCCAAGCTTATTACTTGGGATCCGAGGTAGATATTGGTCATTGTCTAATTTAGCTGTTAGCGTGTCAGCGAATACTTTCACACGGTTTTTATCATTGATCCGATAATGTGCATCTAGCTCAACACCATAAAGTTCAGCATCATCACTGGCAAACTTAAATACTGGTAATGCGCCTTCATGGAAATGATCTGCGTTTTCAATACCATGTTCAGAGGTAAACATTAACCCTGTATTTTGTTGATAGTAATAATTAGCAACGTCATTATAGAAAACGTTAATGGTATAGCCAAAATCACCAATAAAACGACGTACGCTGAAATCAATATTAGTGGCCGTTTCTTGCGCAATTTCCTGCGGCTCGAAATGCACTTCACCATCTTCAATTACATAGCCAAGGCCTAGCTCGTAAGTACGAGTAGCAATATGGGTACCATTTGACAATAGTTCGGCCGTTAGGGGAGCTCGCTCAGAACGAGAAACATTAAATGCGACGTTATGCCCTTCTGTAAAATTGTAAACACCACCAATTGAAGCACTGATATTTGTCATGTCTAATTGATAAGCCACTGATTCATATTCTTTGTGGTCGTCGTGATCATCATGTCCGTGGTCGTCGTGATCATCATGGCCGTGGTCGTCATGATCATCATGGCCGTGGTCGTCATGATCATCATCACCGTGGTCGTCATGATCATCGTGATGCGCTTCAGTTGTTACTAAGCTAGATAGCTGAAAATCTTCAATACGCGCACCAAGCTCTAGAGTAAAATCACCAAACGTGCGTTCTTCAAGTAAAAACAGCGCATGAGATTTTGTTTCTGTTGCTGGAGTAAATGCTTCGGCACCATCAGCTTTATAGTCGCTATCTGCGTAATGGTATCCTACAATACCGTGCCATTCACCGATACGATGTTCTATGCCGGTGCGTAACTCTGTGGTTTTGTTTTTGAATGTTGTGCCAATACTGCCATGCTCAATCTCGCTATGCTCATAGTCCGTATAACCCGCTCTTACATTAATTGATTCAATCCATTCGTTATGAAGAGAGTAGTTAAAGAGAGCTTGCCAACGGTCTTGTTTTACACGAGCAAATACACCTTGTTCAGCGCTTTCATCTGCATGATCATCTTCACCTTCATGCTCGTCATGTTCATGGCCTTCATGCTCGTCATGGTCATGACCTTCATGACTATGGGCAGGAATACCGTAATCTGTATCAATTCGACCGAAGCTTAAACCCAGTGTTAAATGTTCATTTACGTAACTAGTACCAAAATTAACTTGCTGAGAATCTATAAAAGTATTATCTACCTTTTTAGCCGTTTCAGGTGACTCATTGTGATCATCATGCTCACCCTCGTGCCCGTGATCATCATGTGCGTCATGATCATCTTCGCCATGCTCGTCGTGTTCTTCATGCGGTAAGTTAAACTCAGGCGTGTCATAATCACCACCTTTGCGGCTTACGCCGTCAAAATGGAAATTAAAACCGTCAGATCCAGTTTCAAGCATTGCAGCATAGGTATTGGTATTAGATACCGTATCGTGGCTATACTCAGCGGCGCCAGACAATGACTCTATAATGTCAGTAGGAATACGATTATCGACCACATTTACAACGCCACCAATCGCGCCTGAGCCATATAACAATGTCGCTGGCCCACGAAGCACTTCAATTTGTTGTGCGGATAGACTGTCGTTTGTATTTGCGTGGTCAGGGCCAACGCGAGATGCATCACTGCTGTCTAATCCATTTTGAGTAATTTTGACACGAGGACCGTCTAAGCCTCGAATAATAGGGCTCGAAGAAACAGGACCAAAGTAGCTTGCATTGATGCCAGGTTGACCTTTCAGCGTTTCCCCAAGAGTTGGCTTGGCTGCGTTTTTCAATTCGTCACCAGCTAATACTGTCACTGGAGACGCCATTTCAACATTATTTTTGTGTAACGCAGATGCATAAACAACCATACTTTCAACAGCACTAGGCTTTAGTACGACGGTTACATAAGCGTTATCGGTTATTACTGGTAAGCGTTCATCTAAATAATTGTTTTTGGTGATATGAAGTTGTGAGTCGGCATCGACATTAATTGTAAATTGGCCGTTTTTATCAGTAGTTACTGACTGGCTTTTACCATGTAAGTGTACTTTTGCTCCACTTACTGGCTGATTGTTATTGTCGAGTATTTTACCTTTTACATCTGCGGCAAATACGTTGCTTGAGAAAAGTGCAGTAACAATTGCACTGCTGATAAGAGACTGCTTCATCATAATTTATTAGACACTAACGTTGAGGTTGAATTAATTCGTGACAATATAACACCACATAATTGGCAGTTCAATGATGTTATACTATAACCTCAAATATTTTTGCTAAAATCGACACAAAGTCTATAGTTAGAGCGTGACAGAGTAGGGAGATTAACATGATCAAACCTTTTGTTTTTAAAGCGCGCGTTAATGTGGCTGACTTATTTCATCATGCCAATCACCAAGAAGTGTTTACGACTGCGTTACAAAAGTCTGAATCTCTTGAGCATTTTGTACTTAAAATAGTAGGATTGTGCGCGATATCTTATGATCAAAAAGCAAATTTAAACGCCAACTCAGACAAACAAAAGCCGGATGTATGGCTGGAAGATGATACTGGCTATATTACCGTGGCTTTGTATGCAAATACCTTGGAGTTCGATGAGATCATACGACTCGCTAAATTGTTTGGTAAATTGGTGATTTTAATAAAAGAAAATGATGTGTGGTTTGATGAGGTGTCGCAAAGATTACATTTGATAGATAATTTAAGTGTTTTTTCTCTTGAAGCACAGTTTGTAGATGCATTAAGTGATGCATTAAGTCGCAGCTTGCATTGGGATGTGGTGATTGAACAAAATCAACTGAGCATTAGTGATAAGCATGAATACTATGAAACCAGTGTTGCTCAACTGCTCTAAAACCCGCTAGGGGCAACTTGTTTCTATAGCAGCGTAATTTTAATGTTAGAGAGGGGGCGAGAGCAGCATAGTAATATCTCTCCTTCTCGTACAAAAGCGAGAGGCTCTTGATTATAGGTGATTTTCCCCTCATTGAGCTGTGCTCTGCACGCCCCACAAAACCCTTCACGACATTGATATGGTACATCTATATTTGCAGCTTCCAATGTATGTAATAGAGTTGGGGAATGAGCCACAAATTCAAGTGGCTCATCGTGATCTGTTATCGTTATCACAGGGTAGGGTTTTTCAACCATTACAAGTCAAAATCACCGAAGTCAGAGGCATCAACCTTTGAGTCTATTTGTCCAACAAGATAGGAGCTAATTTCAGCTTCTTGTGGTGCAACTTGGACATTATCTGAAATTAACCACGCATTGATCCAAGGGATTGGGTTAGATTTTTTTTCAAATTGTGTTGGTAAGCCGACGGCAGTCATACGTGTATTAGTGATGTACTCGACATACTGGCATAAAATATCTTTATTTAGGCCAATCATTGAGCCATCTTTAAATAAGTACTCAGCCCATTCTTTTTCTTGCTCAGCAGCTTCTACAAACATCGCGATTGCTTCGTCTTTACATTGTGCAGCGACGATTGCCATTTCAGGGTCGTCCTTGCCTTCTTGCATTATGTTGAGCATATGTTGTGTACCAGATAAATGGAGTGCTTCATCACGCGCAATTAACTTAATGATTTTTGCATTGCCTTCCATTAACTCACGTTCTGCAAAAGCAAACGAACACGCAAAGCTGACGTAAAAACGAATAGCTTCTAAGATATTTACCGACATGACGCAAAGGTAAAGTAGTTTTTTCAACTCGAATAAACTAATTACAACAGTTTTGCCATTGACCTCATGTTTACCCTCACCATACAAGTTAAATAGGGAGACTTGCTCAATCAAAGCATCATAATAACGCGTGACGGCATCAGCACGCTCATTAATTTTGTCGTTGCTGACAATGTCATCAAAAATAAGTTCAGGTGACTGCGTTACATTACGAATAATGTGCGTATATGAGCGACTATGAATTGTTTCGCTGAACGCCCATGTCTCAATCCAAGTTTCTAATTCAGGGATAGATACAATCGGCAATAGTGCAACGTTAGGAGAACGACCTTGGACACTATCTAATAGTGTTTGGTATTTCAAGTTACTTAAAAATATATGTTTCTCGTGTTCAGGCAGTGCCTGAAAATCTATTTTATCTTTACTCACATCGACTTCTTCTGGTCGCCAGAAAAAGGACAGTTGTTTTTCAATCAGCTTTTCAAAAATAGGGTACTTTTGTTGGTCATAACGAGAAACGTTTACAGTTTGGCCAAAAAACATTGGCTCCTGTAGTTGATCGTTGTGTTTTCTGCTAAACGTAGAATAGGACATAGTTAATACTCGATACTAAAGAGGGCGGGCCGAAAAGGCCCGCTAAAGCTTAAATTTTACACGCGCCGCCTTCACAGCCATCATCTTCAACTTCTGGTTTCATTTCATCATGAGCATCAGAAGCGCCATCACGGGTATTATGATAATAAAGCGTTTTTACCCCTAATTTGTATGCAGTAAGCAAATCTTTCAGCAGTAGTTTCATTGGAACTTTACCACCTTCAAATTTATTCGGGTCGTAGTTGGTGTTAGCAGAAATAGTTTGGTCAACAAATTTTTGCATAATACCAACGAGTGCAAGGTAGCCATCGTTAGACGGAATGTCCCAAAGCAACTCATAGTTGTCTTTCAAGCGTTCATACTCTGGAACGACCTGCTTTAAAATGCCATCTTTACTTGCTTTGACACTGATATGACCTCGAGGTGGTTCAATACCATTGGTCGCATTTGATATTTGCGACGATGTTTCAGATGGCATTAAGGCTGATAGCGTTGAGTTACGCATACCATGTTCTTTAATGCTGGCACGTAGCGCGTCCCAATCAAGCTTTAATGCTTCATCACATACTTTGTCTAGATCACGCTTATAGGTGTCTATGGGCATAATGCCTTGAGAGTACGTGGTTTCATTAAATAATGGACATGCGCCGCGTTCTTTCGCCAAAGTATTTGATGCTTTCATTAAATAATATTGAATTGCTTCAAATGTTTGGTGTGTCAGGCCATTAGCACTGCCATCTGAATATTTTACACCGTTTTTAGCAAGGTAGTAAGCGTAGTTGATAACACCTATACCGAGTGTTCTTCTACCCATTGTCGCTGTATGCGCAGCCGGCACAGGGTAATCTTGGAAATCCAGTAAGTTGTCGAGTGCACGTACGGCCAAATCAGCAAGCTCATCAAGCTCGTCTAATGATTCGAGGGCGCCTAAGTTAAATGCCGACAGTGTACACAATGCAATTTCGCCTTCCGCATCATTTACATTGTTTAGTGGCTTTGTCGGTAATGCTATTTCTAGGCACAAATTAGACTGGCGAATAGGAGCAACTTTCGAATCGAACGGGCTATGCGTATTACAATGATCAACATTTTGTAGATAAATTCTGCCCGTGCTTGCGCGCTCTTGTGCAAACATAGAGAATAATTCGATGGCCTTTATACGTTTCTTACGAATAGATTCATCTTGCTCGTACTGCACATATAGTGATTCGAACTTGTCTTGATCTTCAAAAAATGCGTCGTATAAGCCCGGTACGTCTGAAGGACTAAATAGCGTGATGTAATCATCTTTAATCAAGCGGGCATACATAGTTTTGTTAAACTGTACGCCGTAGTCTAAATGGCGAACTCGGTTTTCTTCAACACCGCGGTTATTCTTTAGAACCAGTAAATTTTCTACTTCTAAATGCCAAAGTGGGTAGAACAATGTGGCAGCACCACCGCGTACACCACCTTGTGAGCAGCTTTTAACAGCAGTTTGGAAGTGCTTATAAAATGGAATACATCCAGTATGGTATGCCTCACCGTTGCGAATAGGGCTACCTAGAGCACGAATTCTACCTGCATTTATACCAATACCTGCACGTTGGCTCACGTACTTAACAATCGCGGACGAAGTCGCATTGATAGAATCTAAGCTATCACCACACTCAATGAGTACGCATGAACTAAACTGACGTGTTGGTGTACGTACACCTGCCATAATGGGGGTTGGTAATGATATCTTGAACAATGAAATTGCATCGTAAAAGCGTTTGATATAATCAATACGCGTTTCTTTTGGGTAATCAGAGAATAAGCTTGCGGCAACTAAGATATATAAGAACTGAGCGCTTTCATAGATTTCTCCGGTTACTCGGTTTTGTACTAAATATTTACCTTCGAGCTGCTTAACCGCGGCATAGCTAAAATTAAGATCTCGAGAATGATCTAAGTAAGCATCAAGCTCGTGTAATTCTGCTTCTGTATAATCAACCAATAAATGTTGATCATAGCGCTTGTCTTCGACCAATTTAGTAATGTGATCATATAAGCGAGGTGGCTCAAATTGACCATACGCTTTTTTCCGAAGGTGGAATATGGCTAGTCTGGCAGCAAGGTATTGATAGTCAGGTGAGTCTTTATCAATTAAATCGGCAGCGGCTTTTATGATTGTTTCATGGATGTCTTCAGTGCGAATGCCATCATAAAACTGAATATGTGACTTAAGTTCAACTTGTGACACAGAAACATTATTTAGACCTTCCGCAGCCCACGTGATAACGCGGTGGATTTTATCTAAATCGAGCGGCTCTTTTCGGCCGTTTCTTTTACTGACAGATAGCTGTTGGTTCATAGTTGTGCCTGTATTCCTTCGGAATGTGTATTTTTATATTGATCGCTGAGACAACAATTGCTTAGCTTTTAACCACTATATATGGTGGGAGTGCCCCTGCGGATCACAAGATAGTGGGGTTATGGCAATTTTGCAATAGAACAACTTGCTCTCAATTGTGGATAACTTAGGGATAATTGCATTGTGTTAGTGTTCATTAACCTTTGAGGTTTTATACACTAAGCCGCCATAAAAAAATCAACTCAATGAAGACTATTTTTTTGTAAATTGAAAAAAAAAACTGACTGATTTTTTTATATGCAGCTAGGTATCAAAATACAGACAAAACACTACATATGGTGCTTTGTCTGATTTTATAATACTAAATGTGCTGAAGTAGTCCCACAGGGTTAGTAAGATTCAGATCCGCGGCCCACGACCGTGCAATTGTCTCACTAGGAACATATCCCCACAGTGCAGCAACAGGACGCATTTTGGCTGCCTTAGCTGCTTGTATGTCTCTTTCTGCGTCCCCAACGTAGTAACATCTTTCTGGGTTAACGTTTAATTGATGCGCTGCATGCAATAATGGCTTGGGGGATGGCTTTGCTTCTGAGAGCGTGTCTCCACACACAACAACACGGATGTTTTTGAGTTCATCTATTTTTTTCAGTAGGGGCAGCGTTAGGAAAGTTGGCTTGTTTGTCATAATTGCGATTTGTATATTTGCATCGTTGAGTGACTGTAGCAAAGTACTAATACCTTCAAAGCAATGACTATATACCGCTAAATTATTTGCGTAATAATCTAAAACATGTTGGCGCAGCTGTTCAACATCATAGTCCGTCAGCTTGTCACCGAACCCAACTTCTAGTAGCGCTTTAACGCCGTTAGAGATAGCTGGGCTATATGCTGCTTTACTGACTTCAGGTAAGCCATGCAACTTTAAAGTATGATTGAGTGCAGCACCTAAATCGTCACAAGTATTGAGTAATGTTCCATCTAAATCAAAAATGACAGCTTCTATCATGCTAGTTTCTCAAAGTGGAGGATGTAATTAACACTTACATCGTCAGTTAACGTAAATGTTTTTGAGAGTGGGTTATAGTTAATTCCTGCACTGGCTCTTACTTTTAAGCCACACTGTTCAGCCCATTTAATCAGTGTGGAAGGGCGAATGAACTTATCATGGTCATGGGTGCCTTCTGGCACCATTTTCAATACTTTCTCTGCTCCAACAATGGCTAATAGGTACGCTTTGGTGGTTTTATTGAGGGTTGAGAAAAAAGCATGCGCGCCGGGTTTAGCCAGTGCTGCAACAGCTTTAATGATAGAAGCAGGATCTGGGACATGTTCTAACATTTCCATACAGGTAACGACATCGAACTGCTCGGGGTTTTGTTGTGCGAATGTTTCAGCAGGTATTTTTTGATAATTAACTTTAACACCCGCTTCTAAGCTATGCAGTTTAGCTACGTTTAATGGCTCTTGCCCCATATCAATGCCAGTGGCATTTGCACCAAGTTTGGCCATACTTTCAGTGAGTATGCCGCCGCCACAGCCTACATCGAGTACAGTTTTCTCAAATAAACCTTGGCTTCGGTGATTGATAAAGTCTAGCCGTAATGGGTTTATGTCATGTAATGGTTTGAATTCGCCTTCTGTATCCCACCATTGCTGAGCAATGTCTTCAAATTTTGCTATTTCTTGTGGATCTACATTTTGATGTTCGGTCATAAAAAACTTCCTCGTTAATCTGAGCGCATTATAAGCAGGGTCAGATTAAAATCACTAAAATCTTGCGCCTGTAAATTATAAAAAAGTGTGTTAGCATAGCTATTCAGAAATTAATAATAACTCAATCTCTTTGTCATAAGTCTGACTAGTTTGACATAAAAGAGATAGACACTGAAGGAAAGTGGAATCGAATGACTGATCTCGCCAATGAAATCCTGCCAGTCAATATTGAAGATGAACTCAAAAATTCATACCTAGATTACGCAATGAGTGTAATTGTAGGGCGTGCATTACCTGACGTACGGGATGGGTTAAAGCCCGTTCACCGTCGCGTATTGTTCGCGATGAATGAGTTAAAAAATGACTGGAATAAGCCTTACAAAAAATCGGCTCGTGTAGTCGGTGATGTGATCGGTAAATATCACCCTCATGGTGACAGCGCAGTGTACGACACTATCGTACGTATGGCGCAACCATTTTCTCTGCGTTATATGTTGGTTGACGGCCAAGGTAACTTCGGCTCAGTCGACGGCGATTCAGCTGCTGCGATGCGTTATACCGAAGTACGTATGGCAAAAATATCTCATGAATTGCTGGCTGATTTAGAAAAAGAAACCGTTGATTATGTTCCTAACTACGACGGAACAGAGCAAATTCCAGATGTACTACCAACTAAGGTCCCTAGCTTATTAGTGAATGGGTCTTCTGGTATTGCTGTTGGGATGGCGACCAATATTCCGCCACATAACTTGACTGAAGTTATTAACGGCTGTTTGGCACTCATCCAAAACCCTGATTTGACCATTGAAGAACTGATTGATTATATCCCAGGGCCTGACTTTCCGACCGCTGCAATTATCAACGGTAAAAAAGGAATTGAACAAGCCTACAAGACGGGTCGCGGTAAAATTTATGTGCGAGCTCGTGCAGAAGTCGAAGTTGATGAGAAAACAGGCAAAGAAACAATTATTGTGCATGAGTTACCTTATCAGGTTAACAAAGCACGATTAATCGAAAAAATAGCTGAGCTGGTCAAAGACAAAAAAGTCGAAGGGATCAGCGCACTGCGTGACGAGTCTGATAAAGACGGGATGCGTGTTGTAATTGAAGTGAAACGAGGCGAAGTAGGAGAAGTTATTTTAAATAACTTATATTCGCAAACTCAGTTACAAACAGTATTTGGTATGAACATGGTTGCGTTGGATAATAACCAACCTAAGTGTTTTAACCTAAAAGAAATGCTAGATGCGTTTATCGTTCACAGACGAGAAGTTGTTACGCGTCGCACCGTATTTGATTTACGTAAGGCCAGAGATAGAGCGCATACGCTTGAAGGTCTTGCTATTGCGTTGGCTAATATTGACCCGATCATTGAATTGATCAGAAAGTCTCCAAGCCCTTCTGAAGCGAAGCAAGCTCTAATAGCGCGTCCGTGGGAGTTAGGTTCAGTTAAATCAATGCTTGAAAAAGCAGGCGAAGATAATGTTGCACGCCCAGATTGGTTGGCTGCTGAGTTGGGTATTCGTGATGGCCAATATTATTTGTCAGAGCAACAGGCTCAAGCCATCTTAGATTTACGTTTACATAAACTGACTGGCTTAGAACACGAAAAAATCCTAGCTGAATATCAAGAACTGTTAGATGTCATTGCTGAACTACTATTTATTTTGTCTTCTCCTGAGCGTTTAATGGAAGTTATTCGTGATGAGTTAGTTCAAATTAAAGAAACCTACGGGGATGAGCGTCGTACAGAGATCAGTGCAGCAGCACACGATATTAGTTTAGAAGATCTTATCAATGAAGAAGATGTTGTGGTTACGCTGTCTCATGAAGGTTATGTGAAATATCAGCCGTTGTCAGATTATGAAGCCCAGCGCCGTGGAGGCAAAGGTAAAGCCGCGACTAAGATGAAAGATGAAGATTTCATAGAGCGTTTATTGGTTGCCAATACGCACGATACAATTCTATGTTTCTCGACATCAGGTCGTATGTACTGGCTTAAAGTGTATCAACTGCCACTGGCATCACGTACAGCACGCGGCAAACCAATTGTTAACCTATTGCCATTAGAAGCAGACGAGCGTATTACCACCATTCTCCCAGTACGCGAGTATGAGGAAGATAAATACGTATTGATGGCGACAGCAAATGGTACGGTTAAGAAAACACCATTAACAGCTTATAGTCGACAACGCGCAAGTGGCATCATTGCAATTAACTTAAATGAAGGCGATAACCTAATCGGAGCAAATATCACTGATGGCAGTAATGACATCATGTTATTTACTGATCATGGTAAAGTTGTTCGATTTAACGAAAAATTACGTGATTCTGAAACTGGTGAAGTGAAAGTTGACCCAGAAACCGGTGAAGAAATGCTGGCATTGCGTCCGATGGGTCGCACAGCGACTGGTGTTCGTGGTATAAAAATGCCGGACGGTGTTAAAGTTGTATCACTGATAGTACCTAAAAATGATGGCGCTGTATTAACAGTTACTGAAAATGGTTATGGTAAACGTACACCATTGGATGAGTATCCAGCGAAGAGTCGTGCAACACAAGGTGTTGTATCGATTAAAGTCAGTGATAGAAATGGCAGTGTTGTTGGTGCAGTACAAGTAGAAGACAACAATGAAATAATGTTAATCTCTAATCGAGGCACGTTGGTTCGTACTCGTGTCAGTGAGGTGTCTACTGTTGGTCGAAATACGCAAGGGGTTATTTTGATCCGAACAATTGAAGATGAGCAAGTAGTTGGTCTACAGCGCATTGAAGAAATTGAAGTTGATGACTTACCAGAAGGTGAGGCTGACGATGTGAATACAGAGAACACCGAAACGATTGAAAGCACGCAAGTGAACGATGATTCACCGAGTGAATAAAGCAAACTAAAAAGCGGCCGTGGCCGCTTTTTTTATCTGTAATTATTGTTGTTTAGGAATGAGGAAAAATGACGGTATATAACTTTTGTGCAGGGCCAGCAATGTTGCCCCCTGAAGTAATGAAAAAAGCACAAGCAGAATTTTTAAATTGGCAAGGCTTAGGTGTATCGGTGATGGAAGTCAGTCACCGTGCAAAACCATTTCTAGCCATGGTTGAAGAGTGTGAAGCTTCTTTACGACGCTTAATGAATATTTCAGATGACTTTGAAGTATTGTTTATGCACGGCGGTGGTCGGGGGCAATTTGCCGCGGTCCCTCTGAATTTGCACCAAGGTGACGCGCCTGGTGTGTATATTGAAAATGGTATTTGGTCTAACGGTGCAACAAAAGAAGGTGCAAAGTTCACGCAAGTTGAATCGTTAAATATTCGCACCGATAATAATGGACAGTTCGATATACAACCTGTTACCCAATGGAACTTACCAGAACAGGCCTCTTTTATTCATTACTGTCCGAATGAAACAATCGATGGAATTGAAATATTTGACGTCCCGAAGCATAACAATGCGCCAATAGTCGCTGACATGTCGTCGATGATTTTGTCTCGTGAAATTAATGTTGATGACTTTGATTTGATTTATGCCGGTGCGCAAAAGAATATCGGTCCATCAGGTTTATGTATCGTTATTGTGCGCAAAACGCTTTTAGAAAGAGATGGGCTGCCTCGCCCAGCGATATTGGATTATGCAATTGAAGCCAAGCAAGGCAGTATGTATAACACCCCGCCGACGTTTGCATGGTACTTAGCTGCTGAAGTATTTAAGTATTTAGAGGCCAATGGTGGAGTGCCAAAAATGCAGGCACATAATCAAGAAAAAGCCGCGTTATTATACGATTATATTGATACGTCAGAATTTTATAGTAACAAGGTAGCTAAGCACTGCCGCTCGTTAATGAATGTACCATTTTGGTTAAGAGATGATAGCTTAAATGCCTTGTTCTTGTCAGAAGCCGAGAAAGTAGGGTTAGTGGCACTTGAAGGGCATAGGCTTGTTGGTGGTATGAGGGCAAGTATTTATAACGCAATGCCAGTGGATGGGATCAAAGCGTTGATTGCTTTTATGAAGAAGTTTGCAAAGGAGCATAATTAATGGAACAGTTAACATTAAAACCGATATCTAAAGTATCTGGCTCAATCACTTTGCCTGGTTCTAAAAGCCTATCAAACCGGATATTGTTATTAGCTGCACTTGCGGAAGGGACAACTGAGGTACATAACTTACTAGATAGCGATGATATTCGCCATATGCTAGGTGCATTGGCGCAAATGGGGGTCTCGGTCACTTTAAACGCAGACAAAACAGTAGCGACTGTACATGGCTGTGCTGGGCAATTAAAAACGCCTGAGGAAGTATTATTTCTCGGTAACGCGGGAACAGCGTATCGTCCTTTAACAGCAGTGTTAGCGGCAACACCTGGGCGATTTGAACTTATTGGTGAGCCTCGAATGGAAGAGCGACCAATTGGCCATTTGGTTGACGCGATGACAACCTTAGGTGCAAATATTCAATATTTGAAAAGCACTGATTACCCACCATTATTAATTGAAGGTAAAAAAATTACGGGTGGACAAGTCGACATCGATGGCAGTATTTCAAGCCAATTTTTGACAGCATTATTAATGGCTGCACCATTATTTACCGGCGATACCCACATTCGTATTAAAGGTGAGTTAGTATCTAAACCTTATATTGATATAACAATTGGTGTAATGGCTCAATTTGGTGTCGAGGTTGTTAATGACAACTACCAATCATTTACAGTTAAGGGCTTGCAGCAATATAAATCACCCGATCGCATTATGGTTGAAGGAGATGCTTCTTCAGCGTCCTATTTTATTGCTGCTGCAGCGATATCTGGCGGTGAAATAGAGATCAATGGTGTTGGTAAACAAAGCGTACAAGGAGATATCGGTTTTGCGAACGTTATGGAGCAGGTGGGCGCTAACGTTGAATGGTTTGATGAAAAGCTTATCGTGCGCAAAGGGAAGTTAACAGGCGTTGATATTGATGCTAACGCAATTCCTGATGCGGCAATGACCTTAGCGACCGTCGCATTGTTTGCCAAAGGGCCAACGGCTATTCGTAACATATATAATTGGCGAGTAAAAGAAACAGATCGCTTAGCGGCGATGGCAACGGAATTACGTAAGGTGGGTGCACAGGTGACTGAGGGGCATGATTTCATTGAAATAACCCCTCCAACAACGATAAAGTTGACTGATATAGACACATACAATGATCATAGAATTGCTATGTGTTTTGCGATGGTTGCTGTTGGTGGTCATGAAATCATTATTAACGATCCTGGCTGTACGGCAAAAACATTTCCGACATTTTTTAATGTGTTAGAGTCAATTTCAACATATTAATTCAACCTGTATAAATAATAGAGCCGGCATATTATGGCTCTATTATTTATTGATTTAGTACCTATTTAACAAAAAGTTACAGGTAAGTAAGGATATATTCATTAAACTTGCGTATAATGCACGCGGTAAATTTCAGGTGAGCATTTCAGGAGGTTTAAATGCAGGCATCTATGCCAGTTATCACCGTAGACGGCCCAAGTGGATCAGGCAAAGGAACAGTTTGTCGCTTGTTAGCTGAAAAACTAAATTGGGAAGTACTAGATAGTGGAGCAATTTATCGAGTTCTTTCTTTGGCGGCGTTACACCATCAGATAGCGCTAGACAACGAAGAAGCACTAGTACCATTAGCTGCCAATTTAGATGTACAATTTTTGATTGACCCTGTTTCTAAAAATGGCAGGGTCATTTTGGAAGGAGAAGATGTTACCACTACGATTCGTAATGAAGATGTAGGGGCTGCGGCTTCGAAAGTAGCAGCGCTTCCTCGAGTACGAGAGGCATTGTTACGCAGGCAACGTGCATTTAGAACTGAAGCAGGGTTGATTGCAGATGGTCGAGATATGGGAACGGTTATTTTTCCAGATGCTCAAATTAAACTATATTTAACTGCCAGTGCAGAAGAACGAGCTCACCGCCGATTCTTAGAGTTGAATGGGCGGGGACTAGATGTTACACTAAGTGGTCTGCTAGAGGACATAAAGGCTCGCGATGAACGCGATATGAATCGCAAAGTTGCGCCTTTGGTTCCAGCATCAGACGCGATTACAATTGATACCAGTGAGCTTAATGCAGAACAGGTGTTTGCAGTTGTAATGAAAGTTCTAGAGGAGTCGGTACTTGCCGGTAAACTAGAAAAGTCGCGTTTAACCTAATTTATCAATGCATTGGCAGGAAGCTGATGTTTATTTAACTACCCCATGCAGCATGGTTGCTAATTGGAATATACTTTATGAGACGTATTTAGTATGTCAGAAAATTTTGCGCAGTTATTTGAAGAAAGCCTAAAGGGTTTTGAAGCAGAGCAAGGCTCTATTGTTAAAGGTACTGTTATTTCAATCGAGAACAACATTGTTCTTGTTGATGCTGGTTTAAAATCAGAAAGTGCTATCCCTGCGGAGCAATTCAAAAATGCTGCTGGTGAACTTGAAGTTGCTGTTGGCGACGAAGTAGATGTAGCGCTAGACGCAATCGAAGACGGTTTCGGTGAGACTATCCTTTCTCGTGAGAAAGCGAAGCGTCACGAAGCTTGGATCCGTCTTGAAAAAGCATGTGAAGAGCAAGAAACAGTTATCGGTATGATCAACGGTAAAGTTAAAGGCGGTTTCACTGTTGAAGTTGACACGATTCGTGCGTTCCTACCTGGTTCACTTGTTGATGTTCGTCCTGTACGTGACACAGCACACCTTGAAGGTAAAGAGCTTGAGTTTAAAGTAATCAAGCTTGATCAAAAGCGCAACAACGTAGTTGTTTCACGTCGTGCAGTTATCGAATCAGAGAACTCACAAGAGCGTGAAGAGCTTCTTGCAAACCTTGTAGAAGGTCAAGAAGTTAAAGGTATCGTTAAGAACCTTACTGACTACGGTGCGTTCGTTGACCTTGGTGGTGTAGATGGTCTACTACACATCACTGATATGGCGTGGAAGCGTGTTAAGCACCCTTCAGAAATCGTTAATGTTGGCGACGAAATCGCAGTTAAAGTACTTAAGTTCGACAAAGAGAAGACTCGTGTTTCTCTAGGTCTTAAGCAGCTTGGCGAAGATCCATGGGCAGCTATCGCTGGCCGTTACCCAGAAGGTGCTAAGCTTTCTGGTCGTGTAACTAACCTTACTGACTACGGTTGTTTCGTTGAAATCGAAGAAGGTGTTGAAGGTCTAGTACACGTATCTGAAATGGATTGGACTAATAAGAACATCCACCCTTCAAAAGTTGTTAGCCTTGGCGACAGCGTTGAAGTAATGGTTCTTGAAATCGACGAAGAACGTCGTCGTATCTCTCTAGGTCTTAAGCAATGTATTGCTAACCCTTGGCAAGAATTTGCTCGTCTTCAAAACAAAGGCGATCAAGTTACTGGTAAGATCAAGTCAATCACTGACTTTGGTATCTTCATCGGTCTTGACGGTGGTATTGACGGTCTTGTTCACCTTTCTGACATCTCTTGGAACACTCCAGGTGAAGAAGCGGTACGTGAGTACAAGAAAGGCGACGAAATCACTGCAATCGTATTGCAAGTTGACCCAGAGCGCGAACGTATCTCTCTTGGCGTTAAGCAAATCGAAGCTGACCCATTCAATAACTACCTAGACGTAAACAAAAAAGGTGCTATTGTTAAAGGTAAAGTGACTGAAGTTGACGCTAAAGGCGCAACTGTTGAGCTTATCGAAGGTGTTGAAGGTTACATCCGTGTAGCTGACATCGCTCAAGAGCGTATCGAAGATGCAACGACAGTTGTTTCTGCTGGTGACGAGATTGAAGCTAAATTTGTTGGTGTTGATCGTAAGAACCGTACTATCAGCCTTTCAGTTAAAGCTATGTTCGAAGCTGAAGAGAAAGAAGTTCTTGAGAAGTTGAAGAAAGAAGAGCCTGCGTTCGAAAACGCAATGGCAGCAGCTTTCAAAAACGCTCAAAAAGACTAATAATTAAGTCTTATCAGGAAGGGCGCTTTAGCCCTTCCTTTTTATATTAAAGGAAACACTATGACAAAGTCAGAATTGATAGAACAACTTGCCGAGCAACACGCACATGTTCCTGTGAAAGATGTGGAAAATGCTGTGAAAGAAATTCTTGAACAAATGGCAGGTTCATTATCATGCTCCGATCGTATTGAAATTCGTGGTTTTGGTAGTTTCTCGTTACACTTCCGTTCTCCACGCACAGGCCGTAACCCTAAAACAGGTGATACAGTTGAGCTAGACGGCAAATATGTACCACATTTTAAACCTGGTAAAGAGTTACGTGATCGTGTAAATGCCAGTATAATTGATTAAAATTGCGATACATTGATGGAGTAGCACTTGGTTAAGGTAGTACAAAAAGGATTCGTTTTAGCACTCATATTATTAGCGTTTGTAATAGGTACACAAAACCCCGAAGTGGTTAACGTTAATTATTTAATTGCGACTAGCCAATTACCTTTAGCGACTTTAATGAGTGTTTGTTTTTTCATTGGTGTGCTTATTGGATGTATGGTGAGCGTAAAGGTTTTTTCCCAGTTGAAATGGCAAAATTATCGGCTAAAAAAAAGTAACCGCCAATTGTCACCTGACACTGAACGCTGACCATGATTGAGCTGTTGTTCTTACTGCTCCCAGTCGCAGCCGCATATGGTTATGTTATGGGAAAGAATAGTGCTAAAAATCAAGCCCATGAACAAAACCGTCAAATTACATCACAATATAGTAAAGGCCTTAAATTCCTTCTTGATAGAGAGGAAGATCAAGGCTTAGAACATTTGATACGACTCCTCGAAGTTTCCGCTGATTCTGTAGAACACTACCTTACGCTTGCTACGCTTTTCAGAAAAAGAGGGGAACTTGATCGCGCAATTAAAATACATGAGTTACTGCTGAATCAACCAAATTTGAGTCATGTTGACATTGACTCTTGTCGATTAGAATTAGCAAAAGACTATATTTTGGCCGGGCTTCTAGATAGCGCCGAAGAACACCTTATTGTTCTGGTTAAAAACTCAAATAAAGATGCTCTAGAACCAATTATCAATTTATATTCCCAAATGCGAGAGTGGCATAAGGGCGTTAGTATGTATGAGGCATATAGTGAACTATTTACTAAGCCACAACATTGTGCTGCAGTCGCAAACTTTTATTGTGAAGCTGCGCTAGCGGACAAAACCCCCAAACTCATGGAAAAAACAACGGCTTTAGCGCATAAAACAATTCGGCCATTATATGAGCTAGGCAAAGATGCATTTGAACAGCAAGATTACGTTAAGGCCATATATTATTGGCGAAAGCTGATATGCAGCTTTACTTACACAGCCCCTATTTATATCGCGCAGCTTGAGCAGAGTTATGCTGAGCTGAATTTAATGAATCAATTTAATGAATTGATTATTGAGTTACTGCCAAAAGGCGGTGTGTTGATACGGATTAAGCATTGCCAAGCTTTATTAACAGATGGGCAGCAGCAGCAAGCTATTGAGTTTTTAACCGACAGTTTAAAACGTGAACCATCTATTCGAGGGTTTAGCTTTTTGTTGCAGTTACTTGGTAATAGTAATACACGAATTCAAACAGTTCTGGCAGAAATAGATAAATTGGTACAATCGTATATTGCGACTAAGCCAGAGTATCAATGTCGGCACTGTGGTTTTACAAGTCATACGCTTTATTGGATTTGTCCGTCGTGCAAACATTGGGAATCAATTGCACCGAGTAAAGGATTAGACGGTTACTAATATGTGTTTACACTAACATAAACACACCTTTTAATAATAATGCTATTTCTGAAATTTAGGTCACACTTAGGAATATTATGTCCCAAATAGATTCAAAAAAAGTGCTTATCGCACTAGATTACGATAACGAGCAAGCGGCATTAAATTTTGTTAAACAGCTTTCCCCTAGTGAGTGTCGGCTTAAGGTAGGAAAAGAAATGTTCACCTACTTTGGCCCCCAATTTGTTAAACAACTCGTTGATTTAGGGTTTGACGTATTTCTAGATCTGAAATTTCATGATATTCCCAATACTGTTGCAAAAGCCGTTGCTGCAGCCGCTGAATTAGGTGTGTGGATGGTTAACGTTCATGCCAGTGGTGGACTTGAAATGATGCAAAAAGCCAAGCAGGCACTGGAAAAGTATGGTGAAAAAGCTCCACTGCTGATTGCTGTGACGGTTTTAACAAGCATGGACCAAGCGCAGTTACTGCGTTTAAGCATTGAAAAAACACCACAAGATCAGGTTGTTTACTTAGCTAAACTTGCTCAAGAAGCAGGGTTAGATGGGGTTGTGTGCTCGGCGCAAGAAGCAAAAACGCTTAAGGTGTCACTGGGCGGTGGGTTTAAGCTGATCACACCAGGTATTAGGCCTTTAGGCAGCGATGCTGGGGATCAAAAACGCATTATGACCCCGCAAAAGGCCATTGCCGCAGGCAGTGATTATTTGGTTATTGGTCGTCCAATAACACAGGCAGATGATCCGGTTAAAACATTAGCAGAGATCAATGCGTCAATAGCTTAACGATTTAGATAAATCGTTAAGTATTAAAAGCAGCCATAGGCCGCTTTTTTTATGTAATTTTTTCGCTAAGTCATGTAGTTAAGTTACTATGACAGATAGAAACAAAGCGCTATAAACTCATGCGCTTAAATTCAGAGGGGTTACTCAACCAAAAGCTCAACATCGCCATTATATTTTCCGCGAAAGAGCGCGTTATTTTTGAATAATAACAGTTCACCTTGTTTGCCATGTTTTATGCTGCTATCGATGGCAATGACTTTATTATCGGCAATTGCTTTAACTTTTGTTTGTGAGGTGTGGCCAACAACAATGTGCTCTACTTGATAATAGTTAAGTAATGTCGTCAGTTCTTTGTCAGTTATGTTGTTGAAATACCCTCTGTACCAAATTGGTCCATTTCGACCAAATAACCGTTTGGCAAATTGAGGCCGCTCTTTATTAACCAGGTATTGAGAAAATACAGCGTTAATTTTAGCGATAGAAACCTTGTCATGTGCAAAACTAGCAGGCAAACCACCATGCATGAATAATGCGTTATTTAGCTTCAAGATAACATTTTTGCTGCGGAGCCATTGCCCTAACACCGTGTTACTTGCATACAGTAAGTCGATGTCTCGGCCTAATAGCTGCTCAGTTTTTACATACTTCTCATGTAAGTACCTATCATCATTGTTTAACACCATCACTTCATGGTTACCCAATAACAAATGCAGTTGCCCATTTGCCTTTTTCGCTTGAGTTTCTAAATCGTACAAAAACCAAAGGATATCTGTCACATCCGGTCCTCGGTCAAATATATCACCGGTAATAATTAAGTGGCCTGCGCCAAACGCCCATTGGTTTTTACTATCAATGATGTTGTGATTGACAAGTAGGGTTTTCAATACTGAAAATTGCCCGTGTACATCACTGAGTGCCGCATACTTTTTGATATTACTAAAAATCGCAGGCTGTTTTGAAGAAGGGGTTTGTAGCTGCGTGTCTAATGTCATTCCACATTGGTTGAACTTCAACTCTTTTGTTAATTTACGTGTTTGTAAACTCGTTTGATTGTTACAAACCCATTCAACTTGCATGGTTTTGCTATTGAGCGTGACATAAGGTCCGTCAGAAAAAGCGGCAAGGCTTTGGCAACTTACGCAGATGAGCAACAGTAACATGATATGTTTTATTATTGAGTTTGGAGCTGAGGGAAAATGGCGCATGATGTCCTTATTTAGTTTATTAATAGTATGAGTAAAAAGCCTATTTAGGCATAGCGTGAAAGCTGTTGAGGTGTCAGCTTTCACATGAGTACAAGTTTACACCGTAAATTTATAGGCTCTGCGCATAGTGATAAAGGGCTTTAAGTATGTTTAAGTTTTTTTCATTGCCTTCATTTTCGTGAACCAAATTTTCAAGGGTTAACATAAAATCTTCAGCCGAAATAGAAGGGTGGTCTTCACCATGCATGAGCTTGTTTTGGCAATACTTACGCCAAGCATCAAGCTCGTTAGGGGTTAATGACTCAGGCCAGTTTCTGGCGCGATATCTAAATAACATGGTGGTAAACTTAGGGTCTTCAAACTCGATATTGAGTTCACTTAATGATTCCGGGCGTGAATCGCGCACTACTGCGAATTTGGCTTTGTCAGCTTTGCTAATAAAGCCATTATACAATTGATAATCAGGGTTGGTTGTTGCGCTAAAGTCGGCTGGGTCATTAAAAACCTTAGCCACTTTATCTCGCAGTTCAGGGTGAGCTTTTAATATTTTTAGGTGCTCAAGGCATTGTTCGCGATCAATCCCTAATCGAGCCGCGTTTTCAGGTAGCAGTGTTTTTGCTGGTGCGAGAATAGGGCACTTGTTTACGTGAACTAACTTTAATCCAACAGGTAAATCACCTTCAGCCATATCGCTGCGTTTGGTATACAATCGTTCTCGTAATTCTTCAACCGATAAATCAAGTAATACTTGCGGGTTTTCAGTTAAATTAAAGCAGACGATGGCATTTTTATTACTCGGGTGGAAACTCATCGGGGCAACCCACGTGGTACATCCTTGTGTTGCAGGAATACGAGAGGAGGTATGCACAAGTGGCTGCATGTTAAATACATCAATGATGTCGAGTAGCGCTTTCTTATTTTTAAGACTGAAGAAAAAGTTAAACAACTTTGGCTGTTTAGTTTTGATCAGTTTCGCTAAGTCGATGGTGGCAGTTACATCACTTAATGCATCGTGTGCAGCGCCATGTTCAATACCATTGGCAACGGTTAGGTGCTCAAGTTTGAAGCTCGGCGTACCATCTTCTTTTAGTGGCCATTCAATGCCTTCAGGGCGCAGTGCATAACAGGCACGTACTAAATCAATAATATCCCAGCGGCTGTTTCCATTTTGCCACTCGCGTTCGTACGGGTCATAAAAATTTCGATACAGGCTATAACGCGTGACTTCATCATCAAAACGAATACTATTGTAGCCCGCCACACAGGTACCCGGTTGGCTAAATTGTGCATGGATTTTTGCCATAAACTCGGCTTCAATTAAGCCATGTTTTTGCGCATGTTGCGGAGTGATCCCCGTTATCAAACAGGCTTCAGGGTGAGGCAAATAATCAGGCGCAGGTTTGCAATATTCAATGAGTGGTTCACCAATGATGTTGAGATCGTAATCGGTACGAATTCCAGCAAATTGGCTCGGCCTGTCTTTTTGTGGTGTCGCACCAAAAGTCTCATAGTCGTGCCAATAGATACTTGGTGTATTCTCGTTGTTTTTCTGGTTTTCCATTAGTATCTATTTACCTTTAATATCAATTGCTTAATCTCATTTTGTGTGTGCGGTGTACTTTTTGTGTTTCTATTCATTATCATATTGTGTGTATGCTAGTGTGTATATCGAAAACGTCATGGTGTGTATATCCTGTAGCTTATGATTAGTGATACAAAATTACGCAGTTTGTTAAACAAACCCAATGAACCACTTATATTATCTCACAGAGATGGCCTACGCGTAAAACGTAATAAAAACGGGTCGATTTCTTGGCAATATAGATGTCGTATAGGTGGCAAACAGGCGTTAGTAACTTTGGGTAAGTACTCAGGGCTTACAATTAAACAAGCGCAAGAACTCGTGCCTAAGCTTCAGACATGGCTCATTGAGGGTAAAGACCCGCGCATTGAATTAAAGCGCGGTGAGGCCAATGATCATGTTCCAAGCATTTCAGAACTGGCGCAACAGTGGTTAGAAAAAAAATCACCAACCCTCAAAATAAAAACGCAAACCCTTTATGCTAATAATATTAGCAAATGGATCGCCCCTTATTTGAACGTGCAAGCTGACACGATGACAGCACTAACATGGGTTCAGTATTTCGATAAAATTAACGAATTGGGTTCAGTTAAAAGCGCGGGCGTGTTACTTGTGCGTCTGAAAACCATTTTACGATGGGCGGCTATGCGAGGGCAGATAGAACCAGGCAACGCTTTATTTAATCTACAAGTAAAAGATATTGGTGAGCCTGCAAGTGTCGGACAACGCTTTCTACAATTCAATGAGGTTGCAATGCTTTGGCGCCAGATTGATTTGAGTCGAGCGGCACCGGCTACAAAAGCATGTTTACAACTGATATTTTTAACCGGCGCTCGACAGTCAGAAGTGCGACTAATGAAATGGGAACATTTAGATTTTAATAATAGAATATGGACCGTTCCGCCTGAAAATTCAAAAACAAATGAGGCGATCAGGCGTCCCATCACGCCGAAAATGGAAGAAATATTAAACTCGTTAGCGGCTCTATACGGCAGTCGTGATCATGTTATTCCGGGTAGTTCTCCACGCAAACCACTCACTACACATGCGGTCAACAGATATTGCGCTAGGGTATGGGAACAGCTCAATTACAAGTACAAGATTGTTAAATTCTTACCACATGATGCGCGGCGATCTTTAAGTACATTGTTAATCGAATTAGAAATCCCCCCTCACGTCACAGAAAAGATGCTCGGTCATAAAATGCGAGGTGTAATGGCGATATATAACAAGCACGATTACATGAAAGAGCAAGCACACGCATATGAGATTTACTGGCAAAAAATAAACGAGGCAATAGCAAACCTTAAAAGTTAGCTTTCCCGAAGTTGAGCAAGGGCGGAGGGTATCGTACCGAGACTACAAAGCGGGGTTGTAGGCCTTTCCCCGTTTCCTATTACCCCTTATTTAATAGTACCTGTAGACCGTTGTATTGTTTTTAAACTATCATATAGGAAACATTAGGTATGCCTAATTTGTCGGATTACACTGGCAACCGCTTTCACGCACTCACTGTGCTGCATCTCGTTGGTACAGTAAAACATGGTCGTAATAACGTCAAAATCTGGCTATGCGAATGCGTGTGTGGCAAAACGCTGGAAGTTGACCAGGCATCTTTGCTTAAAGGTCAAAAACCCGCGTGTAAAACCTGCCGCCGTGGGCCGTGTGTTATTTGTGGCTCACCGATTGACAATGACGACTGGGGCGTTAAGCGTAATACTTGCTCTGATAAATGTCAGCATGAGCAAAAAAAAGCAAGTCATCGCAAGCGCTATTACAAGCTCATTGAGCAAGACCCAGAACACAACAAAAAGCGGCATAAAGCACGGCAACTGGCTGATCCACTGTATGAGAAAAAGCGTTACCAGTTACGACTTAAGCGCTTAAATGCGTTACCAGAGAAACAGCGACAAGCGCTTATTCAAAAGCAAAATGAATATACGAATTTGTGGCGTTCTGCGTATGTTAAAAAGCTTAAAGTTGATGACCCTGAAGCATATCAGCGTTATTGCAAAGCAACGAACGCGTACTATCGACGTTGGTATCGAGAAAATAGAACACCAGACGAAAAAATGATATACAAGCATTAAAGGAGTATTTAAATGAAGCTTAAAGAATTAATTAAAAACTTACAGGAAATAGAAAAAACACTACCGTTTGATTCAGAGGTCGTTACTGGGGATGACTTCATGCCACAACGTGTTGTTAAGGTTCATCATGAGCCACCCTACACATTCATCGAATTTGAAGAACCAAAAGATTATTAAATTTTAATGAAGCAAGGAATCAAGATGAAAAACACTCTACCTGAAAGTGAAGGAACATATTTGATGATTGACTCTGATGGAAATAAAAAGGAAGTCAGAATAGAAAATATGGCCATAACTAAAAATCACCCGCGAAATTTGCATGTTATTGAGAGTAGTTCTGATTATTATGCTCTGACTATTGAAAACGGCTGTGATCAATATACATGGGAAAAATCGATTATGGCTGAGTAGATAGAAAACAAAGGGGTGAAGCCTAAATTTTCATTCGTTTCAGTGCGTTTTGATAACTGCATAAGCAACGATTCCGCACTTGCAGAGAAGCTAATTGAGAGTATCCATGTTGATGAATTGGAGTGGCATCTTGATCAATGCGGTGCAGAGCCAACACACTATAAATCAGCAATTAATTAATGTAGGAAATTGGGAAACTGAAATGCCAATAAATATAGCAAAAAAAGCTGCTGAAGCAGACCATATTCGACAAAACAAATTTAAGGAAATAACAGCTAAAGAAAACCGTGAAAATTTACCATACCATATGTTATTAGGTGTGGTGATAGTTATATGTATATGTACTATTAATGAATACCTCATGTCATTAAGTTGGGGGAAATTAGGTGGCACTATGGTGGGGTTATCTTTGATTGGCCAATCCATAGTGCATTGGATCGAACTAAATCCAACAAGAGACAACCTTAAATCTAAGGAATCAATGATTACTGTCGTGTCAGGAGTGGTAGCTTTAATTGGCACTATTTTATGGACATTCGGATAAATATTAGTAGTAGGATAAATTAATAACTACAGATAAGGAGGCTAAAATGGAAGAAATTGTAAAATATACCTCATTGATAACACTCTGCGGTGCTGCAATTTCATTTGTTATCGGTTTATTGAAGTGGATTGATCAGAGAAATAGAGAGCGAGAGCAGAAGCATTACGATGCTTTTCATAAAATGGTCCTTATTGCATCAGGAGTTGATGAAAGCGGCAAGACTGTCAGAATGGTTCAGCAAATTGCCGCAATCTATCAACTTCAAGAATTCAAAAAGTACTCATTTGCTTCATTACCTGTTCTAGAGTTAATGGAATTTGAATACACAGAGCTAGCAAAAAGGGAAGCAGAGCCTAGGGCTCACCATATGCATAAGGCTATTAAGTCATCAATAGCTTGCCTGAAATCTTACGAAAATCTCTAAAACCGCTGATTGGCTGGCCGTAAGCAACCTTAATTAAATATATGGGAAACTATTGCAGCTATCAATAACGTTTACTTAAGAATTAAAACAACTGGATTTTGAAATAATGCTTCAATCGAAAAACACACAAATTTTTATTGCATGCATTGGTTTAGTTTTTACAGGAGCAATATTTGAGCCTTTACTAAGTCAGCCTTTTTTTAGAATAATAAGTTTACTTTCCGGTATTGGTGGAATAGTCGGCGGAACATGTGCCTTAATTGCTCTTTTTCAATGGAGAAAAAAATTAAATATGGCAAGAAGCTTGAAGTTTTAGAGGTGTTAGAAAAAGTTCACTCAGCAGGTACAGGCCTTGACGTTTGTTTAAATTCAATGCATTTGGATGCAGTTTTGTTTGCGAAAAGTGAAGACGAATGTGTTAAAAGTCAACACGAAGAGAGATATAAGCTATTCTATAAAAAGTATCTGGAAGGTGTTGATAGAATTAAATTATTACACGCTGAGCTTCTAGTGAAATCGCGCTTGTTAAAAGCAATTAACCAGGATAAAGAAGTTCATAATTTAATGACAAATGTTATCTCAGTTCAACGGAAGTTTATTAATAAGGTACCTGTATCTATCCCGATCGATAGTCAAAATAGCAAAGCTTTATTAGGCCTTGCGTCATGCGAATTTGGTAATGAAAACAATAGAGAATGCTCTAAGTACAGAAACTATTTGTACAATTCTTTAGGTATTTAAATTAGTTATTGGAATACGTGAAATTTCGTGGAAATTGAAACAGTTGAAAAATCAGCCACGCGATTACATGCGGTCATTATTGACGGTATAGGTTTTGGTGATCCCGATGCAGGAGCATAACATGAGCAATAGCGCACCAACTTCAATTTCTGAGCCTCTAGGGGCTGTGTTTATTCTGGATGCAGCTGCTGAGATGTTAAGTACGTGTT